>JAEUWI010000061.1 GCA_016791475.1 Candidatus Hydrogenedentota bacterium | reverse complement strand
CTTCGCCCTCACCTTCGCCTTCACCTTCGCCTTCGCCTTCGCCTTCACCTTCACCTTCGCCTTCGCCTTCGCCTTCGCCCTCACCCTCACCCTCACCTTCGCCTTCGCCTTCGCCTTCGCCTTCTCCCTCGCCTTCCGTACCACTCCCCCCTGGAATCTGCTTAAAAAGTACGTAGATGGACGTGTTCGCCGTGATGGATACATTTAGTCGTTCCGACACGAGCGGCAGGGTATTCGTTGCGCCATTCAGTAATATTTTGTCGATATAAGTCTCACCGGGCACCCCGATAATGCGGACTGACGCTTTGTCTCCCGCAAAATAACGAGGCGCACCGGTCTCATCTACAAATCGTGGAGTCTCGGCCTCTACGGTACCTTCTCCCTTCTTGGAGAGCCTGAGCGCCAGTAGCTGTTCGACACGCAGCGCTCCCGAGCCCCGGAGGATCCGGCCAGGTTCATTTAACTCACGAAATTCTACGTCAACGGCCCTTGAAGTCAAGCCATTCAGGCCCAGTGGGGGAACCGTTACATACGCTTCACTTTGCGTCATCGCGCCCCCTCCGGCACGAAATGGCGCAGCCAGACCATCGACGGTGATCTCAAATGCGGCGCTCGCCTCATCTGACGAAAATGTCCGTGAAATCGGAAATACTCCCAGGATACGAACCGGTGTTTCCTGGCCTTCGGGCACGCGTGAAGGAGTCACACTGTCCACGAGGAGGTTCAGCGCCAGGCCAGACTTCGGGTCCGTTCCTTCATTGACTTCATCAATATTGGAACTGCCATCTGCATCATAGTCCAAATCTGGAAACTGACAGGCCAACTCAAAACTGCCAAAGGGAGCGTATTCGCCGTAGGTACGCGGTGGAGTGGAATAATCGTACAAGGAGATTGGATGGTGAAAGATCTCGAAGCCCGCGGCGACAAGATCCGGAAGCACGGTGCAGAACATCGCTGGAGTGAGCCTGTTGCTTCCCAGCGTAATGGTTGGTCGTTCGCCGTCGCGGGTCACTAACGCAAGGGGTGATGCATCTTCCACCAGATTGTGGTCGAGCATCAGCAGCCCGCGCCTCATGGGCGGGATAGGGGTCAAATCGCGAATCGCATTGTTTCGAAGGTCGAGTATTTCCAGGTTAGTCAGATAAGAAAGTCCCGTTAGATCGGATATCCCCTTTGCCTTTGCACTTAGTACTTGAACCGACTCGGCTTCGTTCAAATATACAGGGCCCGGTCCGAGTGGCGCGCCGATCGCCTGAAGGATCGCCAACTCCAAGCCTGGATCAGGGATATGAAGGGGAACCCCGAGCGACTCCGAATCTTCGACAAAAATCCAGAACGATTTCTCCGTCATTTCCGGCGAGACGTCATCGTCCGTGACCATAACGGTTACGTAGTACTGGCCGGCCTGTTCACTACCTGGGATCCAGGAAAGCCGTCGCGTGGCGCTGTCAAACACCGCACCTTCCGGCAGATCTTCGAAATCAAAATTCAATTGGTCTCCGTCAGGATCTTTCGCCTTCAGCCCCACTACCATCTGCCGACCTTCCACCAGTGATTGCGGTGGTATGGAGTCCAGGGCCGGCGGGCGGTTGGTATTCAGCACGACGAGGTCCAGGGATTCTTCCGCGCTCAATCCGGCCTCGGTGTTTTCGGTCACAACGATAACGACGGGATAGACACCGGCCTGATCGTAATTCGGCTCCCACCTGACCCGGCCATAGCGAGCATTTGTGAATGTATTGTAAACCACGCCAACGCTTGCCCCAGCCGGTCCATTCAAGATCGACAGATCAAAAGAATCGCCGTCCGGATCGGACACCGGCAACGTGAGATAGTTCAAATGCCCCTCGGTGAATACAAGCGAGTCCACGGGACTAAAAACCGGTGGATCGTTCACGGGCGCAATCTCCACCAGGACAGTTTGCCTATCGGTGCCGCCATTGCCATCCGCGGCCACCAGGGTGAACTGGTCCGTGCCAAAGGCGTTGTGGTCGGGCGTGTAGGTCAGGCGAAATCCGAAGGGGCCAACCGCGAGGGTTGCTTCCCCTTTTTCTGGCGGTGCGGAAATCGACCACGCCAGGGGAGATGAACCCCCGTAAATCGCCAGAAGATCGCTGGTAACGGCCACTTCTTCCGCCGTCCTCAGTGTTCGCAACGCGCCCCCGAGAATTGCAATATCGTTTCCGCCCGGAACGTCGGGGTCCAGGGGGTCCGTGAACAGTATGGTAAACTCCAAGACATCGGAAAAGCCGTCACCATCCGAATCGGCCAGATCCGGCCGAAGTCCTCGCCCTGTTTCAAATTCATCCGACAGGTCATCCCCATCGCTGTCCGCACCGCACGCGCCAGTAAACAGCAGTTCCACCTCACGTTGCTGCAGTTCGGGTACGTCCCGGCAGAGGGCCAATGCGCTCAGCGGGGTATCGCCAAGGTTTACTTCATCTCCTGCGGCGAGCCCGGCGTTCTCCACCAGCGGAAGGATATCGGTAATCGGATTGGATGAGAGATCAAGCCGCCGCAAGTTCGGTAGGTCGCGAAGCGCACCCAGGTCTGAAAGGTTGTTATTCTTAAGTTCCACCACTTCCAGGGCAGTGGATACAGCCAGGCCGCCGACGCTCCCGACTTGGTTGTCGGTGGCTTTGAGTGATGTTAACGCTTTGGCGCCATACAAAAACGACAGGTCGGTCAAATCATTGCCGGAGAGGTCGAGCGTCTCCAGATTGTGAAGTGCGCTCAGAGCCTTGCCATCCGACATGGCGTTCCAGGACAAATCCAAATCGTGCAGCGCGCGAAACTGCGCAATCGGGCCAACATCGGCAATAAGATTCCGGCCCCCGGCGAACACTTCAAGATAGGTTGAAGTGAGTGGCGACAGATCGGAAATCTGGTTGCCCGAGATATCCAGCCTACGCAAGTTACTGCACACTTCCAGTGGAGATAGATCGGAAATCTGATTGTCGGCCATATTCAGTGCCCAGAGTCCCGACATCGCCGACAACGCTTCAATGTTCGTGATTAGGTTTCCCGCGAAGGAGAGTTCGTCCAACTTCGTAAGCGCTTTCAGGGGATCCAGAGAACCAATCTGGTTCGAGTTCATGTGAAGTATTTGGAGTTCCCGCTTGCTCGCCAGCGTCGTTATATTTTCCACCTGATTGTCGGAAAAATCGAGCTCCTCCAAGTCCCCCATGTTGGAAAGTGGTGCCAAGTCGGATATGTCGTTACCTTCCAGGTGCAACAACGTTAACCGGTAGGAATACCGGATCGGATTGATGCTCTCCAGTTTGTTGTCATTCAGCCAGATACGGAACAACCACGTTTTGCCATACAACGGTGTAAGATCGGCAATCTGATTCCCTCCGAGGTTTAGAATTCGAATCTTCTCAAGTTCCGTCAGCGGCGTGATATCTTCCACTCGGTTGTTGGAGAGGTTGAGTTCGGTTAACGAATCTATGGAAGCGAGCCCCGAGATATCCTCTACCGCGTTGTCCGCCAGATTAAGGGTGTCCAACGCCCCAGCGGACAGGGAGGGAATCTGAACCACCTCGTTATCGGCCAGATGTACCTCCCGCAGATATAAAAGTGAAGACAGGGCGGAAATATCTGCGATCACGTTATTCTCGAGATAGAGATACGCCAATCTCGGGAGCGTCGCAAGCGCAGCAATGTTCGAAATGGTATTGCGGCGTGCGTGGAGGCTGGAGAGCGACTGAACTCCAGACAACGGCATCAGGTCTGTTACATCGTTGTCGTCGATATTCAGAGAGGAGAGAGAGTTCACCCGGGACAACGCCGTGAGATCGGAGATGGCGTTGTCGCTCAAGTCCAGAATGCGCAAGGCCTCCAACGACGCAAGCGGTTCAATTCCAGTGATACTATTGTTATTCAATTTCACCGTTTCGAGTGCGCGTAATCCCGCCAGAGGCCCCAGATTTGAAAAATTCGAATCGGGAATATAGAGACGCTTCAGCGCGCTCAAAGATGCGAGGGGAGAGAAATCGTAGACCGAAGTCAGTTCATAAAGCGAAAGTGACTCGAGACGGGATAGCGAGGCCAATGGCGCAAGACTCTCGATCCCTTTGCCGAGGGAAATAGAGAGCCCCGTAAGATCGGTGCAATACTCCAATCCACGTAAATCATGAATTTGCCGATTGTAGGTTTGCAAGGTCGTGAACCCGCGCCCCACAAGATCGCGAACTTTGATCGGGCGATCAAAAACGACAATATAGTTCCTGACTGCGTCTTCCAGTAGAGGATCGGGAAAATTAACCACCAGATCAGGATCGGCCTTGGCAACGCTCGATATCGGCGGCGTTGCCGTGCTGCCGCCGTCTGCGAGCGCGTCCCCGACGTCGCCAAGGCAACCTCCCCACGCAAGGGCTATTCCCGCGAGAAGATTCCGCGCCCCGCGCCCAACACTGCAACAACTCGCTCCCACTGCCTTCATTGCCTCTCCCTTCGTACCGCGAGTCGCCCCTGGTAGAACCCCGGCAACGCGCTCCTCAACCTGCGACACGTGATAGGCGAAGAGTACCATACGCGAGAACCGTTTCTCTCATTCCTTGCCAACCCCACACCACTGATGCTATATTCAGGCATACCTTCAACACCAAGGCCAGCCTGAACATGAACGTCGCCCAGACCCTTGACCGCCTTCGCGCGGATGCTGATTTTTGCCGCAACCTGACGAAGTGGCACACGATCCCGCCCCGTGAGGCGCGCTATGCGCCTTTTCCGGAGGCGATGCACCCCGGTCTGGTGGCGGGAATGCGCAAGCGGGGCATTCATCAGTTGTACACGCACCAGGCGGACGCGATTGCGGCGACGCTGGCCGGGGAGCATACGTGCGTGGTGACCCCGACGGCGTCGGGCAAGACGCTTTGCTACAACCTGCCGGTGCTGAACAAGATCCTGGAAAATCCCCAGGCGCGGGCCTTGTACCTTTTCCCCACGAAGGCGCTGTCCCAGGATCAGATGAATGAGCTGAAGGGGACCATCGACGCGATGGAGGTGAAGATCGGCACCTACACCTTCGACGGGGATACGCCGGCCTCGGCGCGGAAGGCGGTGCGGAGCGCGGGGCACATTGTGGTGACGAATCCGGACATGCTCCATGCCGGCATCCTCCCCCACCACACGATCTGGATCCGCCTCTTTGAGAATCTGGAGTATGTGGTGATCGACGAGATCCACCACTATCGCGGAGTCTTCGGCAGCCATCTGGCCAACGTGGTGCGGCGCCTGAAGCGCATCTGCGCGTTCTATGGCTCCCACCCGAAGTTCATCTGCTGCAGCGCCACGATTGCGAATCCTCAGGAGATGGCGGAGCGCATCATCGAGGAGAAGGTCCACCTCATCGACAACAATGGCGCTCCGGCGGGCGAGAAGCATTTCCTGTTCTACAATCCGCCCGTGGTCAACCGCGAACTGGGCATCCGCAAGTCCTCGGTGAAGGAGGCAAGCCGCCTCGCCGCCTCGCTATTGTCGAAAAACATCCAGTCCATCGTGTTTGCCCGGAGCCGCCTGCGAGTGGAGATTCTGACGACCTACCTGAAGGACGCCGTGCGAAAAATGGGTAAGAGCCACCATCTCGTGCGGGGCTATCGCGGGGGCTACCTGCCCACGGAGCGCCGCGAGATCGAGCAGGGCATCCGCAACGGCGAGGTGATGACCGTGGTAAGCACCAACGCGTTGGAGCTGGGCATCGACATCGGCGCGCTGGACGTCTGCATCATGACAGGCTACGCCGGCAGCGTCGCGAGCACCTGGCAGCAGGCGGGCCGCGCGGGTCGCCGCAATACCGTGGCCCTGGTGGTGCTCATTGCCACGAGCGCGCCCATCGACCAGTACATCATTGGCCACCCGGAGTATTTCTTCGACCAGCCACCGGAAAGCGCCACAGTGGATCCAAACAATCTTATCGTGTTGACGAGCCACCTGAAGTGCGCGGCCTTCGAGATTCCCTTTGTGGAGGGGGAAGCCTTCGGGGTTGATGCCACGTCCACGGGCGAAATTCTGGACTATCTGGTGGACAACCGGGTGCTGCGCAAGGTGCGCAACAAGTGGCACTGGAGCGCGGACACCTATCCCGCCTCCGACATCAGCCTGCGCACGGCCGCGCCGGGGAATGTGGTGATCCTGGACACCTCGGACAACGGTCGGGTCATCGGCGAGGTGGACTTTTTCGCGGCCCACGTGGAGGTCTATCAGAACGCCATCTACCTTCACCAGAGCCAGCAGTACACCATCGACGAACTCGATCTGGAGGACCGCAAGGCCTATGCGCGTCCCGTGGAGGTGGACTACTACACCGATGCCGAAATGAAAGTGGACCTGAAGGTGCTCGATGTCTTCGAGAGCAAGCCGGAGCACGACGTGGAGCGCTGTTGCGGCGAACTGAGCGTCACCTGGCTGCCGACGATTTACAAGAAGATAAAATTTGGCACCCACGAAAATGTGGGCTGGGGCGAGATCCACCTGCCCGAGCAGACCATGCACACCACGGGCTACTGGATCGAGTTTCCCCAGGACACGGCGGAACGCTTCGGATTGGCGAAAGAAGAATTGGGCGAGGCCCTGAATGCGCTCGCCAACGCCCTGAAGCAGGTGGCCCCAGTGCAGGTGCTGTGCGACCCGAGTGATATCCTGGCCCAGGCCATGCTGCGCTCCCCCGTCGGTGAATTACCCACGGTCTATCTCTACGAACGCTACCCCGGCGGCGTCGGGCTCAGCGAAAAACTTTTTTACCACCACAAACGCATGCTGGAGGCCGCCGCCTCGCTCCTCTCGGATTGCCCCTGCGCGGAGGGATGCCCAAGCTGCGTGGGGAGCGTTCTGGAAACGGGCCAGCACGGCAAGAACGGCGCGCTGGGTCTGGTCAAGATGGCCCTGGGGACGCTCGTTAAGAAGCCCGAGGTGATTGCATGAGCGACATGAAAAAGAAGCTCGACGCGCTCAAAGCCATGACCGGCCTGGGCACCGGGGCGGATCTAAAGCGCGCGGTGAAACCTCCCAAGATTGAGGCTAGCCATAGGACGGATACGACGGATACGACCGATGTGGCTGAGGACTTCGACTTTCTCGATCAATCAAATCGGTCCTATCCGTCGTATCCGTCCGAAGTCGCGACGTCACCTCCACCCCCCAACGGCAAACTCGCCGACCTCCTGAAAGCCCACGGCCTGAAAACCGGCGCCGCGCTTCAGCGCGAACTGGGCACCACCTCCCCGCAGCGCCGCACGTTGCCCCGCGAAGAGCGCGCCCTGCCCCAGAGCAATGTAAATCGCCTTCGCGGCCTCACCGATCGCCTGGGTGTCTCCCCTCACCATGCGTTTGACACGGAATACGACCGCGCCCCCTGCATCACCCAGGAAGAGCGCGACGCGGGCACCTACATGCTGGAAAATCACATCCCCGGCGAAATCATCGGCGATGCCGAAAGTGGATTCTATCTCATCCGCCACGACTATCCCCTGGACTACCGCCAGGGAATCGTGGAACTGGGCGCGGCACTCCAGAGCAAATCAAAACATATTGCGTTCTCCGCCTGCGACCCGGAGCTGGAAGACTTCGATCCGCGCACGGCCTGCTTCGTGGACACGGAGACCACGGGACTCATGGGCGGCACGGGCACGGTTGCATTTCTCGTGGGCGTGGGCTATTTCATTGAGGGCGCCTTCCGTCTGGACCAGTGCATCATGCGCGATTTCGATGATGAAGAGCCCATGCTGCATTATCTCGCGGAGCTATTTGATCGGCACGACACGCTCGTGAGCTACAACGGAAAGAGCTTCGATCTGCCCCTGCTGCGCACGCGCTTCATCCAGAGTCGCATCCCCTTTCGCGGCGACGGCATCCTCCACCTCGATCTGGTCCATGCCGCGCGACGCTTCTGGAAACAGCGCCTGAAGGATTGCAGCCTGGGCAATGTGGAGCGCGAGATTCTGTCCATCTTCCGCGAGGGCGACGTGCCGGGCTATCTCATACCCCAGCTCTGGTTTCGCTACCTCGAAGAGCGCGACGCGCGCCCCCTTGAGGGTGTCCTGCACCACCACGAAATGGACATTCTCTCTCTGGTCTCCCTCACGGCGTGGATGTCCCAGTGCCTCGACTCCCCGGGCGGCCAGGGCTTTGCCCACCTGGAGGACAAGCTCTCCGTGGTGCGGATCCATTTTCGGCAGAAGCACTACGACGACGTGATCGAGCACGCCCGGCTTTTTCTGGAAGAAACGGAAAGCGCCGCGCTGCGCCGGGAGTGTCTGGAAATGCTCGCCCTGGCCTGTAAACGCCGCGAGCGCTGGGAAGAGATGCAGCGGGCCTGGGAGGAAGTGCTCGATGCCTTCCCCGGCGATCCCGAAGCAAGCCACGAGCTGGCGAAACACCACGAACACCGCACACGTGACCTCATCGCCGCCGCACGCCTCTGCCGCGAGGCCCTCACGCACTACGCAACGCGCGAAGGCACCGCGGGCCTGGAGCGAAGCGAAGCGCGGACCTTTCGCCATCGCCTGGAGCGCATCGAGAAGAAACTGGGGCGGCGCGGGGGTGAACTGGAGTTCTAGGTGTGCGCTGTGGACAAAGTGGATTCGCCGCGGCGAATGGACGCAGTAGAACTTAGACCTGATCTCAAACTATTCACTGTCCACCCAGTCCACTAGAGTCCACTCTGTCCACAGCCAGCGTTATTCCTTCTTCTCCGCGATCGCCTTGGCGCCGTACATGCCGAGAAACTGATTGATATCCATGGAGCGAACATCCAATCCGCCACTGCCCATGGGCACCATGACAATCTTCTTGTCCGCGAGCGCCTCTGCAATGGCCAGTTTCACCACCTCCGCACTGCCCGAGCCGGACAACGCCTCGTTCAGCTTGCGGATACCCTCCGCCTCCGCCTGGGCCTCGGCCAGCGTTGCCTCGGCGATACGCTCCTGCTGGAGATAGTAGGCGTCGGCCTGAATCACGGCCTTCTGATACTCGCCATCGGCCGTGGCCTTCACCTTGGCAATGGTAGCCTCGGCCTCCTTCACCAGGGTGACGAATTCCTCGCGGCGCGCGTTGGTTTCCGATCGCAGCTTCTCCGCTTCCTGATCCGCCACTTTCTTGTCTTCAATGGCCTGCTGGTAGGCGGGCGAGAAGTTGTAGTCCTGAAGCAACACTTCTGTGACCACCACGCCGTAGGCTTTCAGCATCTCGTTCAATTTGTCCTTCACCACCAGGGCCTTCGCACTGCGCTGAGCCGCCTCGTAAAAGTTCTCCGTGGTGAGTTCCCCGAAAATATCCCGGGGCTTGCTCCGCGCAATCGTGCGCACGATATTGTCCCGCACCTGATCATCGTCGGTACCCACCCGTTGAAGAATATGCGCGGCCTCCTCCGGATTGATGTGATAGGAGATGATCACGTCGAGGCTGATATCGTTGCCATCCACGGTCTTAAATTTCAGATCGTCCTGATCGCCGATGTTGCTGGCGTTCGGATCGCCCGCCATCACCAGCTTCTGAATGCGCGTATCGAAGGTGTGCCAGTCGGTGAAAAAGGGCACAAAGAAATAGGTCGAGCCGGGGCCGTAAGGTTCCTTCTGGACCCCTTTGCCCCCGAAGGGCGACCAGGTGACCGTGCGCACACCGACTTCGGTGGCACCGGTGCTGTAGGGCATGCAGCCGCTGGCGAACAGGGTGCATCCGGTGAAGAGCGCGGCAAGGGCCGCGTTGCGCTTTCTCATTGTACTGGCTCCGTAGTTGCGGGGGCGACTGGCGCGTCGGGCACATTTTTTCCCGAGCCCGCACTTTCCGTCACACCAAACGTTTTCAGCACCCCATTCAGATCCAACGGGTTCATCCCCTGTTCTCCGCCCGCGGGCAGCAGGATAACGTCCAGCCCCTTAAGGATATCCGCCATCTTGATGGCCACCATCGCGTCCGCGCCAAGGGCCTGCATGGCCTGGTTTTTCAACTCCACGCCCTGGGCCTCCGCCGTGGCCACCAGCAGGTCGGCCTCCGCCTCTTTCTTGCGCACGTACAGGTCCCGCTCCGCCTCCTTTTCCACGCGGTAGGCGTCCCCCTCGGCTTCCTTAACCTTCACAAGGTATTCACCTTCGGCCATCGCACGCTGGAGCACCTGATTCTGCTCGGCGGCGCGGCCCTTGGATTCGTTGGTGAACACCAACTGGTCCTGTAGTTTCTTGGCCTCGATGTTGTCTTGAATGGCCTCGCTGTAGCGGAAATACCGCACCAGCACGTGCTCCACGACGAGCCCCTCGTCCTTCAATTTCTCGTTCAAGATCTGTTCCGCCAGATCGGCCTTTTCCACGCGAAGGCTGGAATCGTAAAACTCCTCCGTCGTCAACTGACCCAGAGCCTCTTTGAGCACCGCCTCGGCCTTGGGCAGCAGGCCGAGCTGAAGGTAGTTGTCCTCCGGCCCGAGCTTCTTAAACACCTTGTAGGGGTCGTCTATCCGATACAGAATCGTGGCGTCCACATCCACGAAAAAGCCGTCGGAGGTCTGAATCTTTGCTTCACGATCCGTATAAATGCCGTCGCGCTCCGCGCTATCGCGGTTCGTCATCTCGAGCACCTGAGAGTTGCGCGGCAGGGTGTAGACCTCCTGAACGCCAAAGGGAATGCGGAAGGCCAGGCCCGGTTCGTAGATTTTTTCCTGAACGCCCTTGTGCACGCCTATCTTGACGACCTTGATGCCGAATTCGTTCGGCCGCACATATTCAAAGCACATGTTGTAGGCTAAGATTACGACCGCGGCGATCAAGGGAATAATGATGGACAGTCCGGCGAGTCTGCCCGCTCGACGCCCTCCCGTTCCCCGTGGCGGGCCACCTTCAGCACCGCCCACAAATTCCGGTTTTCGTGCCATGGTTTAAATACCCTTCGTTGGTAAGTTGGGATTTACACGACCTCTACCGCCCTGAACCGGATTTTATTCACGCGATGAATGGCCTTCCTACCACATAAGATCATCCGGCACCGGATACTCCGCGTAGGGATCATCCGGTGCGAGGGAATCCGGAGCATTATTCAAAAGCACCAGTCGGGCCGGTGTGCGCTCTTCGATCTTCTCCGCGATCGCGCGGGGCACGAGGTGGTAACCGCCCGCGCCCCACACGATTCCAGTGGCGCCGTCGCGCAGTTGGATCTGAGTCTCCCGCGAAACGGACAGACTTTTCACCTTGCCCTCATCGGCAAACTTATAGTCCACGGGACCCTTCGTGTTTTGCAACGCGTGTTGCCTGATCAGGTCATCCGATTGCGCGTGGAGCGCCTGGGCCTTCTGCTCGGCTTCCCGCTCCAGGTTGAGCTGGCGATCACGCTCGCGCTTTTCCTCAATGGCCTTCTGGGCCGCCAGTTGCTCCGGCGTAGGCGACGCTTCATCGCCATCCGCTTCTTTTCTGCGCTGGCGGCGGGCGATATTCTCTTCGTGGGCCGCGGCTTTGGCTTGCTTCTTGGTGGCCAGCCCGGCTTTCAACAATTGTTCTCGAAAAAGGTCGTTCATGCGTCTCTTAACTTTGCTTTTGTATGCAGCCGAAACCACACACGATACCACGAAGTCTGCTCCCCCGCACTATGCGTCCTTTCTCACAATGGAATCAAGAATGAGGCCCCTTTCTTCGTACACTTCAAGGGCCCCAAGAACTGCGTGGTTTGCGGGATATTCGCACCTTGACAGGCTCGGGTGAAGTGTTTAAACTTCACCCAGGGAGACGTGTGAGATTTTTCAGCGTCGTAAGGAAGGCAATCGATGGACGACAACACTGTGGAACGCGCTGGGGACGATGGGCCGGAATCGGCACTGGAGACCGAATTCAAGCAATTGCGCCAACGACACAAAGCGCGCTTCGAACAACTCGCAGGCCTGATGGCCACGATACAGAGCCTCTCCGAGTCCGCCAAGGCCGAGTCGGACTCGCTGGAATCCCTGGAACAATCGGCCCACGGACAATTGAACTATTTGAAGAAGAGCCTCGAAGAGAGCGTTTCCGGCCAGGGAAGCTTTGAATCCCGTATCCAGGAGTTGACCGAAGCCCTTTCGGCGGCGGAGCGCGAACGCCTTGCCCTGGTTGAACAACTGACTGCCACCGAGGGAAGCAACTCGGAGATGGAGGGCCTCCGGGAAGAACTTGCGGCGGCCACCTCTTCCCTGGACGAAGCGCGCAGGAGTCTGGCTACCCTGAATCAGGAGCTGGAAGAAGCCCGGACCGAGGGCGCCGCCACGCGGGAGCGCCTCGCCGCGAATGAAGAGGCGCAGCTCGGGCAGTCGGACGACGCATCCCGGCTTCAGGCGGAGCTCGCCGAACTGCAATCGCGGATGGCGGGGCTTCAGGCGGAGATCGCGCAGAAAGACGGCCTGCTTCAAGATGCTCAGGCCGCGCTGGATGAAGCGCAGGAAGAGCAGAATCGGGTCAGCGCGGAGTTTGAGCGCCTCAAGTCAATCCAGCAGCACGCCGAAGCGACCCAGGAAGGTCTCAAGACCGAACTGCTGGCCGTGCAGCGCGAACTCGAAACGCTCAAGGAGCGCTATCGGGAAGGTTTGAGTTCGGATGCCGCCCTGGCGCTGCGCCAGCAGGTGACCGAGACCGCCGCGCAGGTGAGCGCGCTGGAGAAAGAGCTTGCGGAAGCGCGGGAGCACGCGAAAAAGTCGGTCCTCGCACAGCAACTGGCCGAGGCCATTCAGGAGACCGAGCGGCTGGAAGAAGAAAACGAGCGCCTGCGCGCGCAATTGGGAATTCTCGAGGACGGACGGCGAATCATGGACGGCGGCTACGATCTGGAGCCCGCGGAGGCCGTGGCCTATGTGGAGCCCCAGGTTTCTCGTTCGCCGGAAGATGAATTACTCCGGATTCAGCGCTCCGCCCAGAAGTGGACCCACGGGCCGAAGCGGGTAATCGGGCAGATCCTGCTGGACGCCGGGGTGATCACCGAAGAGCAGCTCGAAAAAGCCCTGGAAGTACAGAAAAGCAACCCCCAGCAGCATCTGGGCGCCCTCCTCGGCGAACTGGGCTTCGCCTCCGAAGAGGCCATTGCCCAGGCCCGAGCAAGCCAGTGCGGTGTGGATTACATCCGGATCGCCGAAGACACGGTCGATCCCGAGGCCGCCGCGCTGATCAACCAGCGTCTGGCCTCCCAGCACAACTGTATCCCCATTTCGGCCACGCCAAAGACCATGGTGCTGGCGGTCACCAACCCCATGGACCTCCTCGCAATAGAGGACGTCGAACGCTTTACCAACCGCAAGGTGGATGTGGTCGTGGGAACCGTGCCCGACGTGGCCCAGGCCATCGCGCGGTACTACTGGGAACCGGAGTAATCTCGCGCCCCGAAGCAGGAATTGAATTCGCGCCACAATCCCGTTAGTCTGAACGTCAGACGCGCCGCCCCGCCAGGCAGTAGGGAAGGTGGCGCGAATTTTCTTGTTGACGATTTCCCCCAGGACGCGACGCCAGGCCGCGACGCGCCACAACAGCGACCCGCAGGAGATTTCCCTCATGGCTGTAAATCCGGTGTCCCAGGATAGTGCCTTTGATGTCGTCAATCCCCGAACGGGCGCGGTACTCTACCGCGTGGAGGAGCCCGACGCCGGCGCGCTCGACGGGGTAATGGCCGCCGCGCGCAACGCCGCTCCTGCAATTCGCGCCATGAGCGTCGGCCAGCGGCTCGCCCTCGTCGGGCGCGTCAAAACCTACCTCTGGCAGCATAAAGAGGCCATCGTCCAGCGCATTGTGGACGAAACAGGAAAGCCGCGTATCGAAGCGTTGATGACCGAGATCTTCCCGTCGCTGGACCTGATCCAGTACTACGAGAAGAATGCCGAGAAGATCCTGCGCGACCAGTCCGCCCCCACGCCCATGCTGCTTATGGGCAAGAAGTCCAAAATCTACTACGAACCCCTCGGCCCCGTTCTGATTATCTCGCCGTGGAATTACCCTTTTAACCTCTCCATGACCCCCATACTCACCGCCCTAATCGCGGGCAACCCGGTCATCTTCAAACCCTCGGAATACACGCCCCTGAAAGGCCTTTTGGAAGAAATCTTTCAGGCCGCCGGTCTGCCCGACGGATTCCTTCAGGTCGTCTATGGCGCAAAGGAGACGGGCAAACGCCTCATCGACCTCCAGCCCGCCAAAGTCTTCTTCACCGGGAGCGAAGGCGCGGGCAAGGCCATCATGGCCCAGGCCGCCCAATACTTGATCCCGGTGGAACTCGAACTCGGTGGTAAGGACCCCATGGTCGTCTTCGAAGACGCCTCCATCCCCCGGGCGGTCCAGGGCGCGCTCTGGGGCGCCATGACCAACGCCGGTCAGACCTGCACCTCCGTGGAGCGCATCCTGGTGCAGAATCGCATCAAGGACGAGTTCGTCCTCCAGATGAAAGCCGCCATCGAAGGGCTGCGTACCGCGCCGGGCACCGCGGACACGTCCCAAGACAAGTCCCTCGATATGGGCTGCATGACGGCCGACTTTCAGATTGCCAAAGTGGAGGCACAACTGGCCGACGCCGAGGCGAAAGGGGCAAAGGTCCACTGCGGCGGCAAACGCCCGGATAGCTCCCACGCCTTCCCCCCAACGCTCGTCACGGATGTCACCCCCGACATGGCGATCTATGGCGAGGAAAGCTTCGGCCCCCTGGTCACCGTGCAGGGCTTCAACGATGAGGCGGAAGCCATCCGCCTCGCGAACGACAGCCGCTACGGCCTCTGCGCCAGCGTGTGGACCGCCGACCTCGATCGGGGCGATCGCGTCGCCCGGGCCATCGTGACCGGCGGCGTATCCGTCAACAACGTGCTGGCCACCCTGGCCAATGCCGCCCTGCCCTTCGGCGGCACCAAGTACTCCGGCATGGGCCGCTACAAGGGCCCCCACGGTCTTTACTCCTTTTCCAATGTAAAGTCCATCTTGGTGGACAAAAACAGCAATAAGAAAGAACCCATCTGGTATCCGTACTCGGAAGAGAAATACGGACTGATCTCCGACCTGATCGACGCTTCCGTCGAAGGCGGCCTGAAAGGCCTGCTGAAGACCATCCTGGTCGGCATGAAACTCGACAAATTTACAAAAATTTAGATCCGTAACCCACAAGACCCATAAGACCCATAAACCTACTCGGAACCCAACATGATCCGTTACTTGAGCATCGTTTTCATCGCCGCACTCATCGCCCCCGCCGTCGCCCAGCCCATGGTCACCCTCACGGCCCATGAACATGACCTCGACATCGCCATCGACGGCCGCTCCGTTGCCGAATATGTCTGGCTCGACCCGGACCTCCCCCGCCCATACTTCCGCCAGCTCACCACACCCGATGGCATCCAGGTCAGTCGCAATTACCCCACCGATCCCGTCGCCGACAAGGGCAACGACGACCACGCCACCTTCCACCCCGGCGCCTGGCTGGCCTTCGGTGACGCGGCCGGTGCCGACTTCTGGCGCAACAAAGCCGTCGTGCGCCACTTGACCTTCCTCGTCCCTCCAAAAACCGGCAAGGGCTCCGGCAGTTTCACCGTCATCAACGCCTATGACACCACAGGGGAAAACCCCAAGACCCTTTTCACCGAAACCTGTGCCTATACCATCACCGCGACGCAAGACGGCTATGTCATCACGGCGGAATCCGAATTCAAGCCCGAGGACGAGGCCTTTGCCTTCGGCGATCAAGAGGAGATGGGCTTCGGTGTGCGCCTGGCCACGCCCCTGAGCGTAAAGCACGGCGGCGGCTTCATCCGCAACAGCGCGGGGGGCGAACAGGAAGCGGGCACCTGGGGTAAGAACGCAAACTGGTGCGCGGGCTATGGAAAAATCGGCGAACGCTGGGCCGGTGTCAACGTCATGGCCTCGCCCGACAACTTTCGCGACGCCTGGTTCCACTCGCGGGACTACGGCCTGATCGTGGCCAATCCCTTCGGCAAGAAAGCCATGACCGGCCCGAAAGACTACGCCGTGCAGCCCGACAGCACGCCGGTGGCGCTGGAAAAGACCTTCAAGATCGGCTTCGGCGTTTGTGTTTTCAGCACCGAAGGCGAGCCCGACCTGCCCGCCATGTATACCGCCTACCTGGCAGCCCGCAAAGCGGCTCGGAACTAACCGCTTTTCGATCGGTCAGATCAGTCAAATCGGTCAGATCAGTCAAATCGGTCAGATCGGTCAGATCAGTCAGATCGGTCGGATCCGATAGATCCGACCGATCTTTTTTTCCTGTCTGCCGACAGCCCGTTTTATTCCTGCGTTGCCTTCTTCACCAGCCCCACAAACTCCGCGCAATAACCGCCCTCGTCCCGCCCGAGACCCTCCTTCGCCCACGCCAACACCTTCGCACGATCCACGCTGCCCTTATGCTCCGAATCGCGCAGCAACATTCCGAAACCCGCCACGGCCGACGCAAACTTGAAGTCGCCGGACATGGCCTCAAAGGATTCCGTGCCTTTGTTGTAGGGAAATTCCAGCAGCGCGCTCGTGTCGCCCTCCGGGGCCTTGTAGCGCAACTTCAAATTGAAGAGCTCGTCCGCCACAATCCCCGAAGGCGGGACAATCACAACCGTATCCTGCTGATAGCGCAGCTCTTCCACGGCCTTCACCCCGGCGGGCACAATCTCATAGAGCGCCGTGACCGTGTGCCCCGCCCCGATCTCGCCCGCGTCTTTCTTGTCGTCCTTGAAGTCCTCCGCCGCCAGCACGCGATTCTCGTAACCCACGAGACGATAAGACGAAACCTTCGCGGGGTTGAACTCCACCTGAATCTTCACGTCTTTCGCGATGGTCTGAAGGGTGCCCGAAAGCTGCTCCACCAGCACCTTACGGCCCTCTTTCTGGCTGTCGATATAGGCGTAGGCGCCGTTGCCCTTGTCCGCGAGCATCTCCAGCGTGCTGTCCTTCAGATTGCCCGTGCCGAAGCCGAGCACGGTGAGAGAAACGTCCTCGTTGCGCTTCTGCTCTATCAGCCCGAGCAATTCCTCCCGCGAGGTGACGCCCACGTTGAAGTCACCGTCGGTCGCCAGAATCACCCGGTTGATTCCCCCCGTGATGAAGTTCTCCTGCGCCGTGCGGTAAGCCAATTGAATCCCCGCGCCGCCGTTGGTCGAACCGCCACCGCGCAGTTCGTTCAACGCTTTCATAATCGAGGCCTTTCGGTCCCCGCGCGTCGAGGGCAGCGCCAGGCCTGTAGCGCCGGCATAGACCACCATCGCGATCCGATCCCGTGCTTCCAGTTGCTCCGCCAACATCGTGAGCGACTGCTGCACCAGCGGCAGCTTGTCGGGCGTATCCATGGAGCCGGAAACGTCGATGAGAAAGACCAGATTCGCCGCGGGCCTCGCCGCCGCGCCCACCTCCCGGCCCTTGATGCCGATGCGCGCCAGATAATGCTCCGGCTTCCACGGACAGGTCGCCACTTCCGTAAGCGTTGCAAAAGGCGCATCCCCCACCGGCGCGGGGTAGTCGTAATCGAAGTAATTCAGCATCTCCTCAATGCGCACCGCATCGCGCGGCGGACGTTGTCCATCGTTGATGAAGCGGCGAATATTCGCATAGGACGCTGTATCCACATCGATGGAGAAGGTGGACAGTGGTGCCTGCGCCACCGTGTGAAACCCACTCTCCGCCACGCTGGCATAGGACTCCGCCGACCTTTCGGGTGGCGCGTCCCCTTCAAACAAGAGCCTTTCGAGTTCCACGTTGGGCAACCCGTCCGCCGCCGTGCTCGCCGCTGGTTGGGGTGCACTCACAGGCGCGGGCGCGCTCGCGTCCATCGCCTGGTCCACCGGCTTGTCCTTCCTCGTGGTCGCACAGCCCTGAGCAAGCACGGAAGCCAGGAGCAACATCGCCCCCAACGAATAGGCATAGGGATAGTGTTTAGACATGGAATTTCCCTCGGTGAAATGCTGAACTACCCTGCACAAACGCCACACTGCGAACCTGTTCGCTGAGAATTGAATGCCGCGCCGCCTACGAAAGGTTCCCGCGAATCGGCGTCGTGGTGCTCTTAGACACGACTAGAATATTTCGTAACACTTTAGCCGAGTGAAGCCAAGGCTAGGATATCCGCCAAAAATGGGACTCAGGCATTCCTGCCTGAGCATGCCAATCCTGCGGATTTCGCAGACAAGAATGTCCGCGTCCCATTGGACGGCGACTCTCTTGTTATAGAAATCTTGGATGGAGCGCGGCAGCACGGCTACTTTATTTCGCCAAAAATTTGCACTATATCGACCACGGAAGGCCACGGAATTTCACGAAAACAGACACGCCCGATTCTCTGCGCATTAGGCCCTTCGCAGGCGACGACGACAACTGGATATTCGCGTTCATTCGCGTTCATTCGCGGTTCAAATCCCCTCCATCTCCGTCCCAATTAGTTTGCGACAATCTGCGTAAATTTGAGGTTCAGCTTTTGGTTTCGGCCTCGGCTGCCTAAACAGTCGCCGGGTGCGAATATTTCACCCCCCACGCGGGTACTCCAGGCACAGGGAGCGCGGACTACGCTTTTGTCCGGGGGCATGCTACACTGGCAAGCATACTCAGAAACAGGCCACAACCCGGCCAAAGCAGGAGGAATGAATCGCATGTTTGGAGCAATCGGACGCTGGTTCCGCTCGGTGGGCTTTTTTCTTTCGGGCAACCTGGACGCCTCGCGGCGCGGCCTGGACACCAACCCCCACGCCGTGGCGGCGCGCTATGACGATGTCGTGCGGGACAAGACCACCCGCTTCCACCAGTACAAACAGGCGGTGGCGGGCCTGATCGCCCAGCAGGAGGGCAAGATCCAAACGGCGAAGACCCTCACGGAGGAGATCCGGCGACTGGAGCAACTGAAGGCGGGCGCGCTGGCTAAGGCGAAAAAGAAGGTGGAGGAACTTAAAAGCAGTGGTGCCGGGGAGGACCTCATCCGCAACGACGCCGAATACATGAAGTGCCTCGCGGCCTACAACGACTTCAATTCCACGCTCACCGAAAAAAACGCCCACGTCGAGGAATTGGAAAAAGACATCAGCGATTACGGCGAACGCATCAAAGAGCACAAACTGCAAATGCAGGGGCTGATGCGCGAGATCGAGAAGATCAAAGCGGAGTCCAAGGACGCCGTGGCCGACGTCATCTCCGCGAAGGAGGAAAAGGAGATTTCCGACGCCCTCGCGGGCCTTTCCAAAGATGGCAGCGAAGCGGACCTCCAGGAATTGCGCAAGCTTCGCAATGAAGTGAAGGCGGAAGCGCGAATCTCCAAGGAACTCTCGGGCACGAACACCAAAGTGCTCGAAGAGGAATTCCTCGCCTACGCACGCCAGTCGGAAAATAGCAACGAGTTCGACGCCCTCATCGGCCTCGCGGGCGATGCCGAGAAAAACGTCACCACCGACGAAATTAAGCAAGCGGATCGCCTGCCCGGTTTGCCGGAATAGCCCGGCCCCAATGGACGCACCCGCCCATGAATTTCTGCGACAAGCTGGCCGGATACTCAACTCCGGCCAGTCTCGCTCCATTTCGCTGACGGGCAACATCCACGATCTCTTCCACACGCCCGAAGATGGCTACGTCCCACTGATCGATTTCCTGATCCGGCATTGGCGCATCCCCAGGCACATCCTCCTCGTCTACGAATTGAACGGACCCATTCGCTTTGTCAATAGCGACGATCTGGCCGTCGTGCGCGAGGCCTGGCTGAAGTGGCGCACGGGTCTCGGCAGCGACGACCTCGCCATCAAACGCATGCTCGCCCCGGCAAGTACCGACGCACAGTCCGCCCTCCTCCAGCGCGATTTCGATCAGCAATTGCAGCAGGCCGTAGGCCAGCCCACTGTGGCGCTCGAATTCCTCCGCCAGTTGTGCCTATGTTCGCGCGGCGCGCCCGGCGGCAAGGCCCCGCTGGAGGCGAACCTGATCATCCTCATCGAAGCGGCGGATCTCATCCTGCCCGAGGGCGAAGCCGCCCACCTATCGGATCGGGATCGCCACCGCATGAGCGTGTGCCACGACTGGTTCTCCGATCCCGGCTTCATCAACGGCGGCGACTCGGTCGTGCTCATCGCCGAATCGCGCAGTCAGATCAACCAGCGCGTCGCGCGGCTACCCCACCTGCTCGATGTGGCCGTGCCCGCGCCGGACGAAGCCTGTCGCCTCCATTTCATCAATTGGTATCGTTCGACGCTCGCGCACGGTATGACGCTGCAACTCTGGGGCTCCGACGCCGAACTTGCGCGTGCCACCGCCGGCCTCTCCATCCACGCCCTGCTCCAGTTGCTCAAGGGCGCGGTACACCAGCGCACAACCCTCACCCAGGCCGAAGTGATCGACAAAGTCGCGGCCTACATCGAAAGTCAGCTCGGCGAGGACATGGTGGAATTCAAAAAGCCCGGCCACTCCCTCGACGATGTGGTGGGCTTTACCCGCCTTAAGACCTTCCTACGCGAGGAGCTCATGCCCCGTTTCAACGCCACCGGGGAAGACGCCCTCTCCGGCGCGGCCGTCGGCGGCGCCATCGGCAGCGGCAAGACCTTCATCTTCGAGGCCGTCGCCGCGGAGATGGATATGCCCGTCTTGGTGCTGAAAAACATCCGCAGCCAGTGGTACGGCCAGACCGACGTGCTCTTCGAGCGGCTCCGCCGCGTGCTGGAGGCCCTCTCAAAGGTGCTCATCTTCGTCGATGAAGCCGACACCCAGTTCGGCGGCGTGGGCCCCGAGGAACAAGCCACGGAGCGTCGGCTCACGGGTAAAATCCAGGCCATGATGTCCGACACCAAACTGCGCGGCCGCGTCACCTGGCTCCTCATGACCGCGCGCATTCACCTCCTCTCCCCCGACATCCGCCGCCCCGGACGCGCGGGCGATCTCATCATCCCCGTGCTCGATCCCGAAGGCGAAGACCGCGCCGCATTCATCCGCTGGATGGTCAAGCCCGTACTCGGCGAGGCTATCGACGACGCCACCATGGCCGCCCTCGAAGCCGCCACGAAGGGTTTCGCCGCCGCCAACTTCTCCGCCATGCGCGCCGAACTCAAGGCCAAACACCGCCTCACCGGCCCCCTCGACCTCGAACGCACCCTCGCCGCCATCCGCGACCACCTCCCCCCGCCCATAGAAGACACCCGCCGCTATCAGACCCTCCAGGCGCTGGTGAACTGCACACGCAGAAGTCTGCTGCCGGACCCCGAGGTGACGGATGAAGAGCGCGCGAAGTGGACAACCGAGATCGCGACGCTCGAAGCACGCGGGATTCGCTAACCAATCCATTACCCCGGCCTACCTGACAGGAACAGGCAGCACACAAGTCACGGGATAGTATTTGATGTACCCCATCCTCGAGGTTTATAGCTACGACCAGACCGAGCAACTCGGAACAAAAACAAAACACTGGTTTGTTGACGAAAATGACGTAGATTTTCTTTTCAAGGCGGGCCGGAAAGGTACGGGGGAAAACTGGGCCGAGAAGGCAAGCAGTGAACTGGCAAAGCGCATTGGCATTCCATGCGCGCACTACGACCTGGCTCGCTGGAAGGACTTGGACGGGGTCGTTACCCCCGGCTTCATACCTGAGCAGGGACACCTGGAGTTGGGAAATGAGGTTTTGGCGCACGTTGTTACAGGCTACGATCCTGGAGAAGAATACGAGGCTCGCGAGTACAGACTGTCAACAGTTTGCGACATCCTGAAAAATTCTCACAATATCCGCCCGCCGATCGGTGCCGACCAGATCGTAGCGACGCTCAGCCCGCTTTCCGTATTCATTGGATATCTCGTTTTTGATTGCTGGATTGGCAATCCAGACCGCCACCATGAGAATTGGGGCTTTGTCGTGACTCGAGATGCCAAACATCTCTCGCCCACCTTTGATCATGCCTCGGGTCTTGGAGCCCGATTACTGGATGAGCAACGCCGCCGTCGCCTGGTCACCAAAGATCGCGGGTTTAGTGTAGAATCATGGGTAATAAAGGCAAGAACCCCCTTTCGTGACGCGTCGGGTGTGAAATTGTACACGCTGGATGTCGTTCGGGAACTGCGCCAGCGCTATCCGGAAAGCGTAGACTTCTGGCTGGATCAGCTGGCGACGTTCGAACTGGAAGACATCGAGATGATGTTCAGCGAATTTCCAGAGAGTCACATAAGCCCAGTGGCAATCGCATTTGCCCTGCGCATATTGAAAGAGAATAGAAAAAGAATGGAGGCCCTGCGATGAAGCATCACACCGAGGAGTTCGATGAACTGGTGGTCGTGTTTCAAGAGCCGATCTCCCGCAGGTGGTTTCCGGTCGGTCTTCTGTCCTTCGAACAAGGGCTGTATCATTTTCGGTACACACGTGGAGCCGTGGACGCCAAGGAGGCGGGCACATTTATTCCGTTCGGCGTAATGACGGATCTCGAAGCCACTTACAGGTCGGAAAAGCTCTTCCCGCTATTCCAAAACCGCGTAATGCCGCGCTCACGCCCCGAATACAAGTCCTACACACGCTGGTTGCTCGGCGAAACCGATGCGCCCGAACAGCTATCTCCAATGCAAGAACTCGGCCGCTCTGGCGGCGCGCGTGCGACGGACAATATCCAACTCTATCCAATTCCAAAAAACGTGGATGGCAACTATCGAATGTCATTCTTCGCACACGGTGTCCGCCATCTTCCCGAATCCGCGCAAAAAGCTATTGATGCGCAACGATTGCGAACAAGATTGCAGTTAAAGCCAGATCCGAACAATGATCACGATTCCGATGCATTGACCCTGTGGACTGAACATCCTTCAATGCTTGTCGGCTACTGCCCGAGATTCCTTTGTCTCGATTTCTTCACAATTTTACACCAAGACCCGCAAGCGGAAGTCGTGTTGGCCCAAGTGAACGCCGACGCCCCGCTACAGTTCCGATACCGTTGCGAACTGACAGCCCGCTGGCCGGAAAACTTCAAGCCCTTCGACACGGCAGCATTCCAATTTGTATCCGGTGAAGTGGTGAGTACGTAGCGCCCAGATGCGACAGACGCGTCATCTTCGATCGGCGTCCCGGGACCTAGCGGTGTTTTCGCTTAATCCTTTTCCATTGACAAGGCCACGCGGACAGCGTCGGCGTCATCCGAGCAATCCCACGCCCACTCGTCAATCGGCAACACCGCCCCCTTCACAAACACACCCTCCCGCTCACCCAGCGCGATAAACTCCGCCTCGCTCCAATCCCCACGCCGCAATAGCGCATACAACCCATCGCGATACGCATCGCGCACCTGCACCGATTCCTCCAACTCCCCTTCACCCACCACCGTACCCTTCCGCACATACCACACATCTCGCGCCCCGGCTTCCTCGCCCATCACCACCTCGATCTCCTGCATGGCCGCGCCCAGGCGCACCGCGAAGCGCTTCGTTTCGCGCATGAGCCGCGCCAGCGCGTCGCGGTTCACAGGATCCCTCCCTTCCGCCGTGGCCGTCGAAACGAGCGCCTCAAGCAAGGCGTCCAGACTGCGCGTGGGCAGCTCAAAGGCCCGCCAGGCGCGACGCAGCGCGCGGCGTTCCTCGTCCCCAATGCTGAAATTTGAACCGGCCACGCCCACGAGAAATACGCCGGCTTCGATGCGTTCTTCCTCATTCAGGATCGCCCGCAGACGCCGCGTGAGCGCCGACAGCTTCGGCGGATGCTTCAACAGACGTTTCCGCAGCACGCCAAGCCGATGCTTGTCGAAATCGTTGAAATGGTACAGCGAATTCACAATCTCCGAAACATGCAACACCTCGATGTGATCCACTTCGCCATCGATCTCGGCCATCGCCGCACCGAGCGACAAGAGCAATGCCCCCGCAAGATAGTAGCGCTCGCTGTCCGGTGTCGGCTCCTCCGCCTGCCGGATAAGCACCACCCGTTCATCGCGACGATAGGGTCCGAGCAGCAGGCGGGGCTCGGGAATCAAGCCATAGCCCGCGCCACTCGCCCCCGCGACAATCGCGAGGCTCTCTGCAATAGATAGCTCCTTCGATTTTCCCAGGGCCACACCGGCAACGGGCGCCACCTTGGTGATCGGGACGAGCATACGTCCATCCGCATTAGCATACTCGGCGACGAGAGACTCCCACGGATTTGGTGGCGCATCCGGGTTGTCGCACGATTTCCACACGTCAACAAGCGGCGCAAACTGCTCCGCCGCGCCCATCACATCGGGCGCGGTAACGGACCACAGCTTCGCAAAATGCTCCCAACTCTGGAGCGATGGATTGATGGGACGATACTTCCACGTGCGCTTTGCGTCGGCGGACTGAATCGTCATGCCCTCGCCAAAGCGCGCGGTGTACGCCGCCTCAAAGCGCGCGCGAAAGACTTCGGGCTCGTCGCGATAGGCACTACCCTGCGGGCAGCGAATATCCTGTCGCGCCACCTCGAAAGCCAGCGCGGCGGGCAGCGGCTTCTTGCGTTCATAGAGCCAGGTCAACGCCACGGCCAGAGAGTCATGATGAAGCGGAACGCCGCGCGGCGCAAAGAGCCGTTTGAACCACGCGGGCTTCAGCTTCTCGATGCCCTTCGTGGCGAACAGAAAAGCCGCCAGGCGCGAAGCGCTGCTGAAGAAGGACGAATGGCCCTCGTAGTGCTTCAGTAGGTGCATGAGCGCGCGCAACACCCGCTCGGGATCCCCTTTGTCGATCAAGGCATGGCGCTCGAGCCCGTAAAAGTACAGGAACGCATAGTGGATATCGCGCAGCGGCGCTGAAGCACCGGAAGCAAGCCACTGGATATAATTCGCGCGCTGCGTTGGCGTCAATGCCGCATAGCCGGACCAATGGCCAACAGCGGGCGCGCTCTCAACGTCCGGAACGCCGATCTCAAGGGTCGTGTCGATGCACGAAGCCTCCGGCTCGGCCGGGCAACCGTCGGCGGTATACAGCATGGGATTGGGGATCGAGAATGCCCCAATCTCCACCGCCGCATCGCTCCCGCACCACGTCAACACGGCTTCACCGCGCGGCGTCTCGCCTTCCACCAGCGCCCACGGAATCGTCCAGCGCTCGTCGGCGCCCTGGTCTGCAAGCGGCAGGGATTCCGACACGTCCTCGCGCGCGCCGTCAATGAGCCCGTCTTCCGGCGGGCCGCTATGCGGTACAGAGTCGGTCATGGCAATTGCTCAATCGCCGCCGAGGACATCGATCACCACCTTTCCCCGGGCGTGACCCGCTTCCAGATAGCGGATCGCATCGGGTACCTGTGCGAGGGAATATCTACGATCAATGACGGGCGTCAGCAAACCCGCTTCGATAAGTCCGGCGATGAAAGCAACGTCCGCGCCGTTCGGACGCACGAGAAAGTTTACAAACTTGCGGCTCCCCGCGAGCGACAACACGGGGCCGATCAGGATGGATTGAAGAAACTGAGACGTGGCACCGCCGCTCGAAACATACCTGCCTTTGGGGGCCAGCGCCTTTCGGAAATCGAATATGGAGCGTGCCCCGTTCGCCCCGATAATGAGGTCAAACCGCGCGTCTCCGTCCGCGAAGTCCTCCTTCGTATAGTCGATGACGCGGTCGGCGCCGAGCGACAGGGCCCGCTCCACGTTCGCCGTACTGCACACGGCCGTCACCTCCGCCCCGAAATGCTTCGCCAGCGGCACCGCAAACGTCCCCACGCCGCCGGAAGCGCCGTAGATCAGTACGTTCTGTCCCGCTTCGATTTTTCCCGCGTCGCGCAGCGCCTGAAGGGCCACGACCGAAGCCACCGGCACCGCCGCGGCTTCCAGGAAAGTCAGCTTACTCGGCATTTTAGCAAGGGGCTCCTCCGGCACGCACACATACTCCGCGAAACCGCCGAATCCGTAGCGGGATATGTCCCCGAAGACGGCGTCCCCCACGTTGAAACGTGAGACGCCCGCGCCGACCGCCTCCACGACGCCCGCGATGTCGGCCCCGAGCACGGTCACCTTGGGCTTGAACACACCGTATACCAGCCGCACCAGAAATGGAGACGCCCGCAAGACGTGCCAATCCCCGGCATTGACGGAGGTCGCGTGGATCCTTACCAGGACCTCGCCATCACCCGGCACGGGCTTATCAAGGTCCGCCAGCCGGAGCACATCCGGCGATCCGTATTCCGTGCACACTATCGCCTTCATGAATCACCTCAAAACTCAAGAAGCGACACGCAAAAACAAATGCGCCACTCCAGACAAGCAACTCCACATCCGCAACCATTGTCCACTGAGTCCACTGAGTCCACTGAGTCCACTGAGTCCACTGAGTCCACTGAGTCCACTGAGTCCACTTAGCCCACTTAGCCCACTGAGCCCACTTAGCCCACTTAGCCCACTGAGCCCACTGTCAACTATCAACTATCAACTATCAACTATCAACTATCAACTATCAACTATCAACTATCAACTATCCTGCAACTCGTCCAGTAAAGCCTGATAGCGCTCCAAGTTCTGGTCCATCAGCACCTTCAATTTCTTCATCTCCTCCGTCTGCTCCCGCGTCTCTTTAAAAATCGGCGCGAGCCAGCCCTGCATCAGCTTGAACTGCTCGCTCATCACCCCCACCAGCGCGGCGGGCACTTTGGTGACCACGTTTACCGTCGTCGGCGCGGGCGGCACGGCTGCGTCCGCCGCAACCGATTCGCGGCTCGCGGCCATGCTCGCCACACCCGACTTCATCGCGGCGGCGATATTTTCCAGCCCATCGTTGATGCTTTCAAGCTGCACCAGCACCTGGCCCACCGCCTGATCCTCGCCGAGTCCCTTCATCTTCAGGTTCTTCGTGAAGGTCTTCTTGATATCCGCCCAGCGCTGCGCCTCCGTTTCCGTCAGGAGCCCGTTAAGCTCCTTGAACTTCAGCATATTCGCTTCGGCGCCGTTCGTCAGCGTCTGCGAATCGCCCTCGTAGTTGCTGTTGATCAAGGTGCGCAACTCCGAATCGTTCATGATATCCACAACGCGCTCGGCGATGCGGTTCATATTGCGATAAGAACCCTGGAGCTTGAAGGCCGGCTCCGTGCGGTAGTCCTCATGGATACCCGCGGAACGGATGTACTCCTTGTTCACCTCCAGCACGATATCCCTTACATACAGCAACTTCTTCATCACCGCCACCATGCTGTTCACCTCGTCCATAGTGTAGCTGCCCTTCAATTCCACGCCGTCCTGGGAGCCGCTCTGGGCCATGCGGATCACACCGTAGATGTCCTCCTGACTCTTCATGGCCAGCGTGTTCAGCACCGGATTCGATGTAAGGCAGTTCTCCAGATAGCTCGTCTTAAAATCTTCCTCGCTATCCCCGATGATCTCGCCGAGGTTGTAGGTATCGGATCGATTCGCGAGCATGTCCGGAATCTGAAATTTCTCACCGCTTTCCGTATAGGGGTTGCCCGCCATCACCACGGCCACCTTCTTGCCCCGCAGGTCGTAGGTGCGGGTAACGCCCTTGTGTACACCCTCGATCTTGCGCTGGGCGTCGCACAGGGAGATAAACTTCTGCAAGAACTCGGGATTGCAGTGCTGGATATCGTCCACATACAGCATCACGTTGTCGCCCATCTCCAGGGCGAGGTTCAGTTTGACGAGTTCCTCGCGCGCGGCCGCATTGGAAGCTTCCGACGGGTCGATGGAGGTGACGTGGTGCCCGAGCGCCGGACCGTTGATCTTCATGAAGATCAGGCCGAGGCGATTGGCGATGTATTCCATCAAGGTCGTCTTGCCATAGCCCGGCGGCGAGATGAGCAGCAGCATGCCCATGCGATCCGTGCGCTTCTGGTCCCCCGCCGCCCCGATCTGCTTGGCCAGATTGTCGCCAATGAGCGGCAGGTAGACATTGTCGATGAGCTTATTGCGCACAAAGGATGTAAGCACCTTCGGCTTGAATTCATCCAGCCGCAGGCTCCGGGCTTCGTCCTCCACCAGCTTCTTCTTCAGCGCCGTGTAGGCCTCGTAACGCGGCACGGTCTCGCGGGTGTACGTCGAGAGCTTCGCCGTGAACGCGTTGAAGTTCAATACGTACTCGCCATTCGCAAGCACGGGATGGCCACCCACAAATCCACTGAGCTTCGCCACGGGTGATGCATGTACCACCCGTGCGATATCATGATCCTGCATCAACAGCAGAGACGCGACTTCATCGATATAGTCCAGCTCCAGCGCCTCGCCGCGTGATCGCACGAAAGCGGCCGCCCAATCGCGGCAGAGCAGGAAGGCGCTGTTCGGATTCTTCCGCGCGCTCTCCAGCGAGTCCTTAAACTTGCTCTCGAAGTTCGACTTCTTCAGGTGCAGCCCAAAATCGCGATGAATCGCATCCGCCGCCGTGCTGATCGCCGCGCCGCGCCCCGACACGAGAATTTCGAATAGATAGCGGGCCGACTCGTCCACCAGATGCCCCTCGAAGATCTCTGTCGTATCGGTATACGACCGAATCAAGCGCGCCAGCTCCTGCGTGTAATGGCGCTGCGCCTCGGGATCGCCGAAGACTTCCCGGATCGCGCCAAAGCCGCGCAGCGTTGCAGTGATGCGCTCCTTCGCGGCCTCGTCGCCGTACTGATACCAGAAGACCGAGGCCAGGGCTCGGGCGCGCGGGTGAAAAGCCAGCAGGCCGATGGTCGCCTCCATCTCCAGCAGCGATCGAAGCAACAAAGACGCATCGTGATCGTGCACGCCCTTCACATAGCCCTCGGAATAGCGCGAACCCATGAATTTCTGGATAAATGCCAGAAGCTCCTCCTGGGACATTGACCGGAGGTCCTCCAGCGAAGGGCCCTCGGGTTCCCGGACGTGTTGCAGTAAAATATAGGCAAGATACTCGGCGCGATAAACCTGGGCGTTCTCCGACACCACCTCCTGCGACCACAAATCGCGCGTCGCGAGGAAGGACTCGTCTCTGATCGGGTCGAAGTAATTCGTGCCCGCGAGGTGAAAGTACATGGCACCATCGCGCATCACGGTGGTAAGCGCAAGCTCGAAAGTGTTCACGGAGAACTTATGCGCGCCAAAACGAATAACATTCTCGCCTTCCGCAAAGAGCTCGTTGCGATCCTTGAGCTGGCGCACCGCGCCTTCGCTGATGGTCTTCAGGCGGCTCTGGACATCGTCCACCTTCACCGTATCGCCGAGAGAGCCAAGCTCCTGTATGATGCCCCGCACCTTCTCGATCATCAGATCGGATGCGAAATACGAATGGATCTCCTCCACGGTCTTGAAGGTCTCGATACGGCTCTTGATACCCTTCAGGATCCGCTCCGCCGCCTGCATGAGCGCCGTGGCCCGCTTGTTCTGCTTCTCCTGAAGCTGGATCTTCACCGACTCGAAGGCGTTGTAGGCCTCTTCGCGTTTCTCGGTAAGCTGCTCCACGAACTCATCGAACTCCGCAAAGCGGCCTTCCAGCTCTTCAATCTGCACCATCACCTTCGTCAACAACTCGTCGCACTTGGGCACGGTGTCGCACAGGTCAATATAATTCGCCACCGCCTGGTTCAGCAGCTTGATCTGCGAATTGAACTCCGCGATGCCCTCGCCTTTGCCCAACTCTTTGGTCTTGTTCTTGAGTTGTGACCGCGCCTGATTCAGCTTGGCGAAGATTCCAGAAATGGAATCAATGATCGCTGTGCGCTGCGTCGCATCTTCGATTTTGAGATTGCTCACCACGTCGATAAGCATCTCCAGATCGGCCGCCTGCTTGTCCACCAACTCCGCCAGCGCCTTGGCCTCGGCCACTTTTGCAAGCCCGTCGATCTTGGAAGCGTGCTCTTCAACGCCCTTCTCATAGGGCAAGAGGGACTCCGCCTTAAGCAGAAATTCCACGCAGGCCTGTCCCAGGCGATCCGCCTCGGCCGACAGGGTCTGCTGGAGCGCCTCCACCGCGGGCAACTCCATGTACTTCAGATCTTTGAGCGCGATGACCCGGCCCCGGGCCGTTCGGACGCCCGTCAGGCTGGCGACGAAGTCATGGATAGTGTCGAAGCGCTTGCTCTTGCTCGCGTCCTGCGCCGCAAGGGCTTCCGCAGTCGCCGCGTTGAGCTGCTCCCGGGCGTGGCGGCGGGCGTTGGACACCTTTTCGAACTCGCTGATGGCCGCCTGGGCCGCATCGCGAATCGCGGTAAGATCTTCCTTAAGATTGAAGGCCTCTTCCTTGCCCAGCCAGTGAAACACGTCGAACATCGTCCCGATTTTCCGGGTGATGTCGCCGTAGAGGTTCGCGTAGCTGTCCTCCTTCGCGATAAGGTTCAGGATCTCGTTGCAATCGGCCATGCCCCGCACGATTTCCTTGTTTCCGATCTTGTACAGCATGGAATCCGACTTCGCGGAGAGGGGCAAGTCGGCATCGCGGTAAGGCGTCTGCCAGATTTGGAGCGCATGGTTGCGCTGGGGCTCGGGCGATGCCTTGAAGTAAAGCAGTTCACCATTCCTGAAAAAAGAATAGCCATTACACGGAATGGGCGTGTCCACCGTCTGCGTGATCACATTGTACGACAGGAGCACATAGTCGCCCAGGTCGCGGTTATAGAACTCGTACAGGTAGTCCTCACCATTCGACGAAGCCACGCGCTTCTCGAAAAGCATCTCCTTGAAATTGCCGCCGAAAGACTTCTGCTCGCCGGTCTGGAGCACGTAGCCATTGGCGTAGATCAGGCCGTGCTCTTCCGGCAACAGCACGCAGGATTCCTGAATCGCGTCGAGGCGATAAACCTTCTGGTTCTTCTCGCAATACACGAAATAGCGCCAGTTGGGCTCCTGATAGGGTTTGACCTTGAGCAGGATCAGGTTGCCAACGATCGCATAAAAGAACTCCGCATCGTCCAGCGTCTGGTCCTTGTTCTCCACATCCTCTTTATAGATACCGAGGCCGCTATCGGTGTTGTTCTCGATCTTGATGGTCAGGTCACCGCCCACCGTCTCCACAAAGAGCCGATCCTCGATCGACACGTGAGGGTGCCGCCCGTGATAGTGCATGTCGCGGTGCGTGCGTATCCACTCGAAATCGTGTTGCGGCGGAAACTTGAACTCGTGCTCGCTGCGGTTATCCAGGTAGGTAATCGCGTCGCCATTGATCGCCCACTTGAAGACCTTCACATCGGTGACGCCCTTGCCCACGCGAAAGACCATGAACAAATGGGGCCCGATGATGGAGAACTTCGCAAAAACCGTGCTCTTGTAGTACTTGAAGAGCTCCTGAAAGTCCCGCTCGAAATTCGCATTGCGAATCAGGTCCAGGGACTCTCGGATGAGCGTGTGGTTCTCCAGGCGATAAACCGAAAACACGTCCTCGAGCGCGATCTGCGACTTCAGTCCAATGTGGACGTTGTAGCCGAAGATGAATCGGTCGCCCACGGGAATCATGTCGCGGGCAATGCAACTGTTGTCCGTGGTGATGTGCTCCGTCGCCAGCAGCTTCGTCTCTATGGCGCCGAACACTTTTTTGCGTCCCGCGTTGAGCTGCTCCAAGCGCGTTTGCAGCGCCTTGCCGCCTTTGACGAGGCGGTTGCGTATGATCTCATACGCGCCCGCTTCCAGGCCGACGGTGGCCCCGCTTTCGGGGGCCTCCGCCGCCTTCGATTCTTGTTCAGCCATGTGCGATTCTCCTCGCTGGATGTATCACGCGATCAACTGATTCGATCAGAGGATCTGGCTGAGTTTCTTGTCGCTGAAGCCCAACTGTTTCGCAAGCCCGGAGAGCGTAAGCAACTCCGTGGCCTCGGGGCCTTTCCCGGCGGCATCCTTCATCTTGTTCAGCAGCGCCGCAATGGACAGGTTCTTCAAATCCTCGCTGCTCACGCCGAGCAGGTCGGTGAAGTGCGCCATCCGCGCCTTGAAGTACTCGGGATCGCCATTAAAGAAGGTGTTCTTCACATCCGTCAGGGCTTTGCTGTTGTCCACCAGCCGGTCCACGGCCTTGCCCGTGGTGATCGCGCTGGTGATCTTGTCGAAGAACTCCGTCTCGCCGCCGACAATGTCGATGCGCGCGGTCTGAAGCGCCTGGCCAATAACGGCCGCCTGCTGCTTCGCGATTTCCTGCTGCGCGGCGATGGCGGCGAGGTCGATCGCCTTCTCCTTCTCCAGGTTGAGCTTGAACTCTTCGTGCTCGCGGCCCGCCTCGTTGAACAGCTTCATCGCCTCGGCTTTGTCCGTTATACCCTTCGCGTCCGCCTCGAACTTAAGCTGCATGACGGCGGCCTGGGCCGAACCTTCCTTCTGCACCGCGACCGCGCGGGCTTCCAGACCCTTCGCTTCCGCCACGGCCTTGCTCTCGATCACCGAAGCCTCGGCCAGGCCCGCTGCCGCCAGCTCGGCGGTCACGCCCTCGGCCAGCACCTTCTTGCCCACGGCCTCGCGCTCGGCGGCGTCCCGCGTGGCTTCGGCGGAGATAACCAGTTGCTCCGCGCTGAAGCGCGCGGCGTCGCGCTTGGCCTCGGCGGACTTGATTTCCTTTACCAGCGCCTGCTGCGCGTCTTGCTCGGCCGCGGTGATAGCGACTTTCTTCGCCCGTTCCGCCGTGGCAAATTCGCGGGTATCCTTGATCTTTTCTTCTTCTTCCACCACCGCGCGCTCGACAATCACCCGCTCGCGGATCACGTCTTGAATCGCCTTCTTCTCCACTTCGATGGCCTTGTCGCGTTCGATGGTGGCCAGCGCGACCACGCGCTCCCGCTCGGTCACTTCGAGCAGGCGGTCCTTCTCCACGCGCTCTTTCTCCACCTGATCGGTGCGTTCCTTGTTGCGCATGGCCACGATCACCTGGCGATCTTTATTCTCGTTGGCAATGGCCGTCTCTTCTTCCGTGGTAATCCGGGCACGGGCCGCCTTCAGGCGTTCTTCTTCCTGAATCTTCGCGGTCTCCGCCTGCTCACGCGCCTGCACGGACTGAATCTCGCGCAACTGCTTCGCCTCGGCCTCGGCCTGTTGCTTCTCCAGCTCCAGAATCGCTTCGCGCGCTTCCACGTCCTGCTTCTTGATCGTCTTCTCGCGCTCGCGCGTGATGCTGTTCGCAAGAATCTGCTGCTGCGCCGTCAAATCCGTGATCTTCTTTATGCCCTCCGAATCCAGGATGTTGTTCGGATCAAGCTGGTTCAGGGGGGTCTGTTCCAGATAGTCGATGGCGGCGTCATCGAGAATATAGCCGTTCAGGTCGCGACCGATGATCTTGAGGATCTCTTCCTTGAACTCCTCGCGGGAGGTGTACAACGCGACAAAGTCAAACTTCTTGCCCACGCTCTTGAGTGCTTCGGAAAACTTTGCTTCAAAAAGCTCCTCCAGTTTCTCCGTTTCCGAGGCGCGGGCCGCCCCAATCGACTGAGCCACGCGCAGCACGTCTTCCGCGTTGTTGTTCACGCGCACGAAAAAGGCCACCTTGATGTCGGCACGGACATTGTCCTGGCAGACGAGCCCCTGCGCACCGTGCCTGAAAATTTCGATGCGGCGCACGGAAATGTCCATGACCTCCGCCTTGCGGATCATCGGGATGAGTATCGCTTTGGAAAAGTGCACGGTCGGCTTGCTGCCACCCACGATAATGAGGGCCGTGCCCTGGTCCACCTTTCTCCAGCAGTTCACAATCATGTAGAGCAGCGCAAAGCCCAGCACAACGGCAAACAAGAGACCTACAACCATTACAAACTCGATCATGGTATTCCCTCCGGGTGTCATTTCACCCTGCGTTTTAAGTAACTCTCGATTCTATCTCTAAAACCTATGCGACACCGCAGCCTGTCGGTCCCGTCCTGTTCTCACCCTGCTTGTCCGCCTTCAAATGGCGCGACAACGTAAATTCCATTCTCACCCTCTCCCACCACCACCGCTTCGTCGCCCTTTTTCAGCACCACGCCCTCCCGAGTCTGCACGTTCAGCACGATGGGTGAGCCCTGCTGGGACAACTCCGCCTGGCCGTGCCTGTGCGTCGCTTCCAGTGAGGAGATCGTGCACACCTGGCCCAGCACCAGAATCTCGTCGCTCGACTCGTCGAAGGCCGACTTCAAAATCGGAACAAAGGGCCGAATGATAAGACGTGTCGCCACCACGCCACCCGCAAAGAAAGGCAGGCTCAATCCCATCGAAACAGCGAAACTCGTGTTGCCCGTGTAGTAATTGAAGAGCACCGCCGTGGCCCACATCACAAAGCTGAGCACGGAAAGAATAATCGTCATGGGCACATCCGCCGCATAGACAAAACTCAGAACGCCACTGAATATTCCGCCGCCACCATCGCCCACGCCATCGCCCACGCCATCGCCCACGCCATCCCCGGCGCCATCGAGCGCGCCGTCCGCGCCCGATCCAATATCGCCGAGGTCGGCGCCCACGATGCCAAGAAGGTAAGAGAGCCAATAGAGCAGCGACAGCCCGAAAAAGAGCGTGTACGGCAGATTTACCAGCCGGAAGGACTCTTGAAACAGTTCGATCATTCCCTGCACTCCCTGCCGAGGCGATTGGCCCAGATAACCGTGGCCGCCCGTAACGCTCCGGCGCTCGATTCCTGCACTTCCATTGCAACCCATTCCGCGCGGTCCCAATGCTCCGCACGAAGGGTCATAGTGGCATGTTCCCCGCCGGTGGGTCAACAGCTTGCCCTCACCATGTCGGAACTCTTTAGAAATGTCCCCATCCTTAACTCAATGAAAATGTCCCCTCCGCGTTTTGCTTTGCCATGATACTCTAATTGTGCCGTCGGGAGGATAGGGCAACGCTGGAGAGCGTCCCGAGCGCCCGTTCGGTCAGGTAACGGTGGAAGGGGGCGCATTGGCGCCCCCTCCTTGTTGCATGGTTTTCCCCCCACCGGAACCTGCCCAATGCGTTAAACTCCGGGGGTGTGGGGGCTGGCCCCCACGGGGACGTCGGCGACTCATTTGTCCGCCTGTAGTGCGATCATTCGTTTGCGCCACGGGTGCTTATGTGAGGGTTTTGATTTTGTTTTGGGCACCTGTGTCTTGGTGGCCTTTGCTTCGGGTTTTGGGACGGGCTCTTCAAGCCTTTTGAAGACCAGACGCTGTTGGCCGCGCAGCAGGTGAATGCTGCCGTCCCTCCAGACGCGCACAGTGATCTTGCTCTTGGGCTTGGGCAGGGGGCTATTGAGCCTGGCTACCTGGTAGATCTTCCGTTGGTAGCTGATCGTCCAGTCGTTGGCCAGAACCCGCGTTTCTTCAAGGCAGAAGATATCCCGCAGGTCCGTGCCCTTGGGCAGCGGGCGGTGATAATCGTGCGGCGAGGCAGCGGGCCTGGCGAACTTCTGGTTGAGTTGTTCGTCGAATTCCTCTTTGAGCATGTGGTCGGTTTCTTCAACCGTGGTGATGCCGCGCAACCGTAGTTCATGGCAAAGGCGGTCCTGATATACGCCGTGCTTGCGCTCCACCCGCCCTTTGGCCTGGGGGCTGTAGGCGCGGATGATTTCAATACCGAGTTTACTACACGAAAGCCCGAAGGCGGTCACCGGCTCTTCATGCGCAAGCTGCTCCTCGAGCGTCGGGGGCCGGTCGGTGACGTAGACGCTCTTGCGGTCCGTGTAGAGCGCCCGGGGGACGCCGTAGCGCTCGATCCAGCGTTGCAGCAGGGCCATGGCGGCTTCGGTCGTCTCCTCTTCGGCCATCAAGGTCATGCAACGTCCCGTGGCATCGTCCACCAGGCTCATCAGGCAACTGTGCGGCCGGTCCTCGCCGTGCCATGCATGGTGGCTGCCGTCGAGCTGAACCAGTTCGCCGAAGTGCTCCCGGCGCGGCCGCCGCTCGCGGTGCTGTGCGCGCCTGCGGCGACGTTGCCACTTGCCCTCCTTGAGCAGCCAGCGCCGCAGTGTCTCGTGGTCTACCTTCAGACCCTCTTCGGCCAGTTTCTCCGCCGCAAGCGTCGGCCCCAAGCCCTCGAAAGCATCCCCATAGCGCTGGACTACCTGCTCCCGAAAGGCTGGCGTACAGGCCCGGCTCGAAGGGCAGCCACGGCTGCGATGGAGCAACCCCGAATCGCCCTCCTCCCGGTAACGTCCAAAAATCCGTTTCATCTGACGCGTACTCACGCCCAGCATCGCCGCGGCCGCCGCCTGGGATAACTCACCCTTCGCCACCCGCTCCACAACCGACTTCCGAAGACGCTCTTTCCTGCTCATCAACAAATGTCCTCCGTCCAAGGGACCTCCTTTCCGAGATCCACAGTATGGGGACATTTTCAAAGAGTTAGCAGGGGGACATTTTCAAAGAGTTTCGACAGTTTGACGCTGTAAAGCGGCAGGAAGTTGACACTTGTGCGCGCCCTCTCATAGAATGCCGGTGCACTTCAGGAGGGAATACTTGCGCAGCGTTAACGTCAAATTCTTGCGTCCCGGTCAAATCTTGGCCGATGCCGTCACCAATTCCAGTGGCGCCGTGTTGTGTCCGATGGGGTACAAATTGACGGAACAGGCAATCCAGCGGCTGAAGAATGCCAGTGTTGTTTCCGTCTGGATCGAGGGGAGCAGCACACCGGGAATTGACGTCGAAGCGCGGCAGGCCTCTCTGGACAAGCGTTTTGCGGGTATCAGCGACCCGAATCTACTCGGGATCAAAGCGTTACTGCAGCAGCGACTGGAGCGCTTGAAGGAAGAATACAGCGCCTGAATCCGTATGGCGTCGCCGCCACGCTGGCAGTGATTTCCTTTCGAGACCTGTGATGTTACCCCGTTCCATTTCCGGGCAGGGGCTTGAATTGAACCAGCAAAGTAGCGACCGGACCTTTCCGGTTTGCATTTGGGATCCGCGGCGAATGGCCCTGTCAGCCGAATTGCTAAAAAAGAAAGTGGAAGATCTTTCCAGCCTGCCAACCCTTCCGGCCTTTGTTTCCGTGATAACGAGCATGGTTGACGATGACTCCACCGGTGCGCAGGAAATCGGGGATATCATCCAGCGCGATCAAGTGCTGAGCGCGCGGCTGCTGAAGCTGGTGAACTCTCCGGTCTATGGCTTTCCCCGCCGGATTTCGTCGGTGACCCACGCGCTGGTTCTACTCGGATTCAACGTGGTCAAAGGGCTCGTGCTCACGACCGCGGTGTTCAGCGACCTGGCCAAGGAGACCAGCGGTCTCTGGAAGCACAGTCTCGGGACCGCCTTGCTCAGCAGGCATATTGGCAAAGAACTCGGTGTGATAGACCCGGAAGAATGCATGGTGGCGGGGCTGCTGCACGATCTCGGTAAGGTCATCCTTGCCCACCTCGCGCTGCAAGACTACCTGGCCGTGATGGCTGAAGCGCACCGGCGGGGTTGTCATGTTTCCGTGGTCGAGCAGGAAGTGTTTGGGGTCGATCACAGCCGAATCGCACTCTGGCTCGCTCTGCGCTGGCACCTGCCCGAGCGGCTTACGGATGCGCTTACCTATCATCATTATCCTTCCCGTGCCAAGGGAAGCGTCCAGATGGCGGCCATTGTCCATCTGGCGGATATCCTTGCACGGGCGCAGGAATACGGCGAAGCGGGCGACGGTACCCTGCCGGAACTGGATCGCGACGCTTTCGAGTTGCTCGGCTTGAGCCTGGAGCAGATTGACCGGATCATGATCGCCGCGGATGAGCAGTATCAGCAGGGCGCGGATGTTTTTGCCGCGACTGGTCGGAAAGGATGAGCGTGGCGGAGCCTGGGCTCATACTCGTCGTCGACTCCGAGGCGAACCCGAACCGCGATGCTGTTGCCATACTTGAAGGGGCGGGCTATTCGGCCAACACGGCCGCCGGTCCCGGTCTGATACAGGCGATGATTCAAGATACGCCCCCACACTGCATTATCGTTCCATTTGAGATAGCGGGGGCCGCTCCGGGTACGACGCTGGCCGAGGAACTCAAAAACGACACGATCTACGGCCACCTCCCCATGCTCATGACTTTGAGTCGGGAAGCCCTGCCCACGGTCGACTGGGGTCGGCTCAAGGTGGACGAGTTCCTGCTGGCCCCTTATACCCCCGAAGAACTGCTCGCCCGCGTGCAGATCTGCCTGGCTCGGGCGCAGCGGGACCTGAACGCCAATCCTTTGACCGGACTGCCGGGGAACATCGCCATTATCCGGGAAGCGGAGGCCCGCCTCGGGCGGGGCGACGCCTTTGCCGTGGCCTACCTCGACCTGGACCACTTCAAGCCCTTTAACGACAAGTATGGCTTTATCCGGGGCGATGAGGTGTTGCGCATGACCGCCCGGGTCGTGGTGAATGCGGCGCGCGCCACAAAGAGCGATCTGAGTTTCGTGGGGCATGTCGGCGGGGACGATTTCGTGTTGATCGCGCCGTCCGAACTCATCGAAGGGGCCTGCGAGGAAATCCTCCGCAATTTTGACCTTCTTATACCGAACTTCTATGACGAGGAAGATCGGATCCGGGGCGCGATACATTCCATCGACCGTCAGGGAAACACGAGTACGTTTTCCATGATGACCTGTTCGATTGCCGTCATCGACACGGCGGCCCACGCGGTGAAGCACGTGGCGGACATCAGCGCGCGGGCGGCGCAGGTGAAGAAGTACGCGAAGTCGATTCGGGGATCCACCACGTGTTTCGACCGCCGTACCTGAGGTGTCCTCAGCGGTACGCGGCGGCGACTTCCTGTTCGAGGACGGCGTAGGTCTTCCGGAAATTCGCGTTGAGCGCTTCCTCCCCCTTCATGCCTTCCTTCAGATTACGCAACATGGGCACCAGACGCCGCTGACCGTATTTGGTCCAAAGCAGGTTGACGGTGGCGTGGGCCTGGGCGTAGGCCAGGGCAAGTGCGTCGGGACTCAGTTTGTGCAACTGGCTCCCTTCCAACTGGCTGAGCGGCGAGGTTAGACCCTGGGCATAGGCCGCCTGGAGCATCTGGGTCCTGACGGGATCGATACTGCGAGACAGGGTTTCGGCCAGGCCCTCATTGAGCCACCAAGGCACATTGGCGCCGACAAGCTGGCGGAGCGCCACGTGCACGTATTCATGGTTCAGGCGCCGGGAGAGATCCTCCTCGTCCAGCGGCCTTCCCTGTTCGTCCGTGACGGGGACGCGGATCTTTCCGTCGAACAGCGCGCCTACATGGCTGTCGAGTTGGGTGGCTTCGGCAAACTGTTCGGAGCTGTAGAGAACGACCTTGACCGTTTCCGGCGGATAGACCCCACCCAGCTTGCGGCCGACGTCGGCGTAGGCCCGCTCCAGTATGGATAGAATCTTAAAGCGGGTGCTCTGGGGCAGATCGCCCGGATAGCTCAACTGGAAATGGCGGGTTCCGGAACTGTTGAAGTTCTGCTCTACGACCTCTTCCCGGAAGAGTTTGTCGTACTTCTCGCGGAGGCCGGGCCAGTCCGGGCGCATCTCCAGGACGTAGTCCCATTGCGCACGGGCCGAGGGCAAGTCGTTGTCCTGATAGTAGGCCTCGCCGAGCATGAAATGGGCTTCAACGAGGCCGGGCTTGAGTTCAATCGCCTCTTCAAGCCGAAAAATGGCGTCCGATACCTGATTGAGCTTGAGGTAGTAGGAACCAATCTGCACCAGTGGCGAGGGGTTCTCGGGGTGAATACCGATGGCAAGCACGAGATGGCGCACGGCCTCCTGGTTCTTGCCATCCTTTTCGAGGATGCTTGCGACTTCCTGGTGGGCATTGCATAGATTATGCTTGATGACATCGTTGTCGGAGGCGAGCTCGTAGGCCTCTTCGAAATACGCAACGGCTTCCGTAAAGCGTTTTTCATTGTAGGCGGCAATGCCCAGGTCGTTAAGCTGTGCGGCGGATCGAGCGTAGGCGGGAAGTGCGGCGAGCACAATGAAAGCCGCCACCAAAATCCAGCCTGAATACGCCCTGTGCCCCATCGGCCATCAGCCTCCGGGGATGATGGCTATGGCCTCAATCTCGACCTGAATATCCATCGGAAGGCGCGCGACCTCCACCGTGGTGCGCGCGGGGAAGTTCTCCGTGAAGTAGGTGGCGTAGACGGAATTGAAGACCTTGAAGTTATTCATATCCTTAAGGAAGCAAGTCGTCTTGACCACATGCTCCAGACCCGAACCGGCATCGGTCAGCACCGCCTTCAGATTCTCCAGGGTCCGAACGGTTTCCTCCTCAATGGTCCCCGGTTGCGCACCGCTGCCGTCTTTGGCGAAGGGGCCCTGCCCGGAGACAAAAAGGAGATTGCCCGCGCGGACGGCGTGGGAATAGGGGCCAGCCGCGGGGCTGGCATTCGGGGCAAAGATGCATGCCTTACTCATGGGACATCCTTATGAATACTTACGACCGACCATACCTGCTTTCATAGAAGGTATCATGCCGGAGCCGGGAGGTGCAACACCCGGACATCCGAAGCACCCCGATTCCCCGGTTTCAGATTCAAACGGCAACACCCTCACGTGTGCCGGAGGCTGGGAGCTTCGAGGCCGATGCTCCGTAGGTCGGGGCGCCACTATTCAGGATGGCAACGACCAGTGGAGATAGATGGAGAGGGTCGTTTCCTCGTCCTCTGGCCGCACACCCGGAGTTGCCCGGGGGGAGCGCAGGTAACCGGGATATGCCAGGGTGGCATGCAACGGCGCGGTCTCAAGTTGGAATGCCTCGCCCAGGCACCGTGCCGTCGGGCGGGCGGGATTCAAGACGGGAATCGCCAGGAGGCTCGCCGTGGTTTGATTCGATTGTGGGAGCGCAATCACCAGTGATGCGCCGTAGCCGGTGTAATCCGCGGCGACGCACCGAAGTGCGGCGCCCAAAGGAATTGACTGAAGGAGCCGGGGAGCTTCCGCTTGGTCTCGGCGGACCGGAAACGCATCTCGTGAGCAGAAGAGTTCACGCGCGGGCGGATTCTCCTGGAGCTTGAGGCGCACTCGTGTTGTCGATTCGGCTCCGGTGGGGAGCGCCGCCTGGAGCCTGGCTCCGGCGGGCAGGCGGATGCCCTCATCGGCGTTCCACTGCAGGCGTTGACCGGAGGTGAGTGCGCCGGCAACAAGGCGTCGCGTGCCGGGTGTCTCGAGATCCTCATAGAAAAGCGTTACACCACCAGCGGGCCCTTCCACTTCCAGCGCGTTGATCCAGGACTCCCGTGGGATGGTCGGCGCGAGCGTCCATTCCCTGGTGTCCGGAGCTTCACCCGGCTCACCCGTCCCGGTGGGCTGAAATTCATGGGTAAACGGTCCGCCGGGCTCCCCACGCCCATCGGTGGCGATTACAGGCGAATGGGAGTCTTCCGGGAACGTAATGGCGCACCCTTCGGCGGGTACATGGGACTCGGGTGCCGCCCGCCCCGCGAGTAGCGCGTCCAGGGCTTCTTTGAGGTCCTGACGTGTCGCCGTTGGTCGAACGCCGCCCAGACGATACTGGTCATCGATTCGGCCCTTGTATACAGCCATGAAGTCCCGGTTAAGAACGACCACCTCGGGGGTGCGCGTGACCCCGAGCGCCCTCACCGACGCGAACGTGACGTCTTTCAGCACGGGAAAGGCGATCTCGAAACTTCGGGCGAACTCCCCAACCTCGTCCAACGAGTCGGCCGGGCTCGCGTTGATTCCGACGAAGCGGACCCCGCGCGCGCCGTAGTCTGTTTCCAGTTGGGTAATCCGGGGCATGTAGCGCCGCGCAACGGGGCAGGTGTTGGAGAAGTAGACGAGCACCCAGGCCGTGGTCTCCCGGTCCGTTTCCAGCCGGACTTCCCGATCATAGAGGTCCCGGAATTGCAAACTTGATGCCGTATCCTCGGTCCCCGCTTGGAGTACGGAGATCAGGGCAATAGTCAAAACCAGGACGTGCTTCATGGCTTATCCTCGATGTGGCGTTGGGGCGGAAACCTCCTGAGCTATCCCCAGTTTGGTGCAGCCTGTGCGGTGGCCAGTATTTTGAGTGCATCCACGGCGTCCGATATTTTCTG
>JAEUWI010000060.1 GCA_016791475.1 Candidatus Hydrogenedentota bacterium | reverse complement strand
CTCCAGACTCCAGACTCCAGACTCCAGACTCCAGACTCCAGACTCCAGACTCCAGACTCCAGACTCCAGACTCCAGATTTCAGATTTCAGATTTCATCCTTCATCCTTCATCCTTCATCCTTCATCCTTCATCCTTCATCCTTCATCCTTCAACTTTCATCCTTCATCCTTCCAGCCGCTTCTCCATTTGATAGCGCTCAAAAGCCACACCCAGGCGTATCGTCTGCTCGGTCCGGCGCACCACGAAGCCATGGTGCTCGAAGAAACGCCGGGAGATCTTGCTCGCGTCCGTCGTGAGCACCGCCTGGCCCTGACTGCGCGCATGCGCTTCCACACCGAGGTAAACCGCCGTCGCCAGCCCCATGCGCGCAAATCGTGGGGCCGTGTAAAGCAGCGATATGTGATCCCCCGGATGCAAATGGCAGAAGGCCGCGGGCGCACCGTCCACGTCCGCGATGAGCGCAATGCCCTGGCCCAGCAAGGTCCCGAAGGCATGGCGATCATCGGGGAAGGACGCCCAGATAGCGGCCTGCTCGGCGGTGTAGGCCGTGATGCCGATCTCCAGAACCGCATCGCGGTAGATGGCGGCCAGCGCGTCGATGTCGGCGGGGGTGCAGGGGCGGATGGTCATAGTGGACACTGTAGCGAATTCACCCCCATCGGCGCACCTGGACCAGGCCACGGTCGCCCTCGTCTCAACGCTCGACACTGTATACCGACTGCACAAATCCGTTTGGGTACGAGGTTGTGCGCAGGTGTTCGAGGGCAATATCGTTCGCAAGCGGCCCAAAGAGCGGCCGCCCCTGCCCGATCAGAACGGGAATCGTGGTAATCAGAATGTCGCTCACCAGTCCCGCCCGCAGAAAGCTCTGAATCGTCTCGCCCCCATCCAGATACACCCGGCGCACACCCTCCGATTCTAGTTGAGCCACGAGCGACTCCGTAGTGCCCTTAAACAGTTCCGCCCGGTCCTCGAATCCCGTCGGAATCCCATCCATCGTCCTGCTCAGTACGATTACCCGTTTCCCCTCGTAAGGCCACGGCGTAAAACCCTGCACCGTTTCAAAGGACTTGCGCCCCATGACCAGGCAGTCGACGGAATCCATGAAGGCGTGATAGCCATAGTCCTCGGGGCCGTCGGCATCAGGCACAGGCAGCCAGTCCAGGCTCCCGTCGGTCCGCGCGATGAATCCATCGAGGCTGGTGGCGATAAAAACAGAAAATTGGATCGATTCGGTCATGATGTTCCTCTGGCGCCGGTGTTGGGGACACTCAAATATGAAAATACATTCAATTCATAGTTGACAGCCTGGCCATTGTCGTGTTAATGTCGGTTAACACTTGACAAAACGCAAGGGGAGTGGCGGCCCCGGACGTCTCAGGATAACACAGGAGTCCATAGAGCATCATGTCACGCAAGGGATTTACACTCATCGAATTGCTGGTCGTTATCGCGATCATCGGCATCCTCGCAGCCCTGCTGCTGCCGGCGCTGTCACGCGCCCGGGAAGCGGCGCGACGCGCATCGTGCCAGAACAATCTGAAGCAGATGGGACTGGCCCTCACCATGTTCGCCAACGAGAGCAAGGGCAACAAGTACCCCACCCGCCTGATCTTCAATGTCTTCGGCGAACTGAGCCAGCAGCACATCTTCGACGGCCCCTCGGTCTATCCGGAGTACCTGACCGATCTGGAAACCGTCTGGTGTCCGTCGGAGCCACGGGGCACGGCCATGGAGCGCTACGACGGCACCTGGGGCAACGGCAACGGCATCATCGAGGGCGCGGAGCTTTCCCGCGGTCCCTACAACTACACCGGCTGGATGATCATGGACGACGTGAACGTGCTCGGCGCGCGCGCCGGCACCCTCGGCTCGGACGCCCGGAACGGTCACCGCTTTACCACCGGAGAAATGCGCACCACGCCCTTCGGTGAACTTGGCGCCGCCAATATCGCCACCAACGGCGAAGCAAGCAAGAATGACTTCACCTTCTCCGCGACCCACGCGGGCACCCAGGTCGGTGGCGGCAACACGCTCTATCGCCTCCGCCAGGGCATCGAACGGTTCGCCATAACGGATATCAACAATCCCGGCGCGTCTTCCGTCGCATCGAGCACCGTGCCCCTCATGTGGGATCACATCAGCGCGAAAGCCGATGCCTGGGCGCACCTGCCCGGCGGCGGCAATGTGCTGTATCTCGACGGCCATGTGACCTGGCACAAGTACCCCGACACGCGCTTCCCCGTGACGGTGGACGGCGGTCGCCACATGGGCCGCTATGACTGGGTCTTTGTAACGAACCCCATCTGAGATAATACCGGTCCGAAGACGGACATCGCGGCTGCGTTTCGCATTGATGCGCCACGCAGCCGCGTTCTTATTATTGTTTGCCGTAAGGAAGTTTCCAGATGCTTGAACGCAGGCACTTCGCGCGGTCAATCCGTATTGCGCGCAAGATACACCGCACCATGGGAATCGTCCTCTTCGCTCTGTTTATCGTCGTCGCCGTCACCGGGTTGCTGCTCGGCTGGAAAAAGCATTCGGGCGGGCTGATTCTCCCCAGGAGCCACACGGGCGTCTCCACGGACATGACGAAATGGCTATCCATTGATGAGCTGACTCGGCGCGCCTTCCGTATCGCCCGGGAAAAGATCGATCCCGATATGTCCCTCGCGCTGGAGCGGATCGACATTCGCCCCGAAAAGGGCATGGTGAAATACGTGTTCCTGGACGCTTACTGGGGTGTCCAGCTCGACTGCACCACCGGGGAACTCCTGCACATCGAACGGCGCCGGTCCGACTTCATCGAGAACATTCACGATGGTTCAATCTTCGATCACTACCTGGGAACCAGCAACGAGCAGATCAAAGTCGCCTGCACAACAGTCGGTGGAAGCGCGCTACTGATGTTTTCGGTTACCGGCTTCTGGCTGTGGGTCGGGCCGAAGCGGCTTCGGGCCGGGCGACGCGCCTCGCGAACTACCGCGTCTTCACCGGCTCAGCCGAGATCTGACAGTACTTGTACACCCCCAGAATAATGAGCAGGCTGCCCAGCAGCGTCACCGCCGTATAGGTCTCCCCAAAAAATACGAAACCCAGCACGCCGCCGAAAAGTGCCACCAGCGCTCCCGTCTGGCCGATAAACACCGGCCCCGCCGCATCCTGGAGATGGAATAGCAGCAACTGGCCCAGCCCCGCCAACGCCATGAAGAAGGCCAGGAGCGTCACGTGCTTCGCGTCCAGAAAGAAACTCAATGGCGTATGAACCGGGAGCTTCAGGGCCAGCGCGCTGAAGGTGACGGTCGCCGCGAGTGTTGTAACCAGGGCAACCTCGGTGGGCCGTAACCCGGAGGGCCACGACACAGAGCGGTAGATGTTGGCGATACCGATGGATATCGGGGCCAGGAAGAGCAGGGCGTGCCAGGGCGTTACGCCGCCGCTCCCCGCACCCAGACGCGTGGCGGCGAAGAGGGCCGCACCCGCGACGGTGACGGCAAGAAAGACCATCTTGCGAAGATGAAAGGATTCGACCCGAAGGCCGAGGGCGATGATATAAGCGACCACCAGCGGCATCGTGTGCGCCAACGTGGCCAAACCCACCCCGGTGTGAGGCACGGCGGCGAAAACGATGAGATTCGGGATTGTAAAGCCAAGTAGCGAGGCCCACGCGAAGTAGCGTGTGCTTTCTCGGAGCAGGGGAAGGGCTGGCAGAGTCCCGCGGCGAACCGCGAGGATGGACAGGAAGCTCCCGAGGGCCTGAATCAGCGCCAGGTGGAGCGGATGCAGACCGTGGGCCATGAGATGGCGTGAGATCAGGATGACGATGGCCAGCGCGAGGGCCATCAGCCAGAGCATTACCACGTTTTTGTCGAGCCGGATCATGGACAGGTATTCCGGGCCGACACATCGGCCCATTTGTTTGTTGGGAACAATTAATTCCGCAAAAAAATCTACCCGGCATGCTCGCCTGAACGAAGGCGGGCCAGAAGGTCCACCAGCGTTGCCAGTTCGGTCTTGCTCAGGCCCTGCATCTGGGCGTTGTGAGCCCGCAGCAGCGGTTCCTGCAGTTCGCTCAATAGTTGCGCTCCCTTCGGTGTCAGGCTGAGCAAGACCACGCGCCGGTCGGACTCGGGGCGATTGCGCGCCACAAGCCCGGCTTCCACGGCGCGATCCACCAGTCGGGTCACATCGGGAACACGGGTCACCAGGCGATCGGCAATAATCGAACAAGGCACGCCTTCCGGTGGCCCTCCACGGATTATGCGCATCAGGTTGTAAATGGTCTGGGTGATGCCGAAGGATTTGAAAAGATCGTTCACGGGCTGGGAGAGGACCGCGTAGGTTCGCATGAGGCTCACATACGCCTCAACCTCCACGCTGGCGAAGGGCTTGGACTGCTTGAGTTCCTCTTGAAGTGACTTTGGCATGGCGCAACGGTACCACGAAAATTGCCTGTTGTCAACAAGTAATTGACGAAAGGAAGGCGGGCAGCCGTCCACAGGCTGCCCGCCGGGTCTCCTCCATCCGAGGGAGGCATCCCACACGCAATCCCCTACGGGAGCGGAAGGGTCTCGTCTACTTCGTCGTCCAGCGGATTGCCGAAGCGGCTGCCGACGGAGGGCGGATCGTTCTCGATCTGCCACTCGATGTCCTCGTCGATGGCTTCCCGATCGACGACCCGCACCAGGGTGGTCACGACGTCCATATCGCGCTTGCCGCCGCAAAGCACCGGCTCCTGGCCGGGTTCTGCGATTTCACCCTCGGGAATCGCGGCCGACCGGATGGTGCAGCGCACCAGGAAGAGACCGGGATGCTCGAAATGGGTACGAACGGCAATGTCTGCCGTGCCGATGGCGGGTCCACAGACCCGTCCGGCGGCATCGTCAATACCCACCAGGCGCCATTCCGGTTCCACACCCTCGCCCTCGCCCTCGCCTTCACCCTCGCCCTCGCCTTCACCTTCAACGGCGCCACCGGCGGGCTCCGGTTCAACCGGTCGAATCTCGACTTTCAGGCTGGTGCGCAGCAATCCACAGGCGCCTTCATGCCAAACGCCTTCCATGTTGCGGTCGAAACGGAAGGCTATCGCCGTGTTCTTGCGCACCACGAGGCGTCCGTTGTCCCGCTGGAAGTTGGTGGCGGAACCGATGATGTTGCAGGGTTCTTCGGAGCCGGGCTCCACGCCGGGACGGGGCGCGAGCGAAATTCGGGGGCTCGCTACAATGTAGTGACGCAGGGGGCGGTTCACCGCATCCGGGCCTTGATCGTTGAGGCCGAGGGCGTCGTTGATCACGTGCTGGATGTCCGTAGGACCGACCTGTCCATCGTTGTCAACGTCGCCGTTGATATCCCACTGGTCTTCCTGGGCCATCGCGCCCGGTGCAAAGGCAAGCGCGGCCACCAGGGCGAGCGCGAGGTACTTGAGTTGCTTTATCGATTTCATGGTTGGTTCTCCATGTTGAAATAGTGTTCTTGTTAAACGAATCTGAGTTCCGAAGCAATGTCGATGCGGGGCGGTGCGTGGGGCGTCAACATCATCCGATAGCGCTCCACCACACGACTCAGGGGAGGCGGGGGGAAGGGTTGTACTTGCTTTCGGCGGCCCTCATCCGCCCTCCCCGGGACATCGAGCAGCCGTGCGACGGGGATGGCCTCCATCGAGAGTCCCCGCGGAGGAGCGGGGATCAGGGCCCACGAGGTCGGCGTCGCTTCCGACGGTTCGCTCTCGTCCGGCGCGGAAACACCGCTTAATAGACGCTGAACTACGAGCACATTGAGGGGGGCCGTCGACGCCGAGGATGCCGGCGAGGACGTCGGCTCCAGGAACTCGGCGACGAGTGACTGAATGGCAAGGACATTCGCGGTGCTGACGGGGTTGGGCCCGGCAGAGATATCTGTGGATGCGACCACGAGCGAAGCGGCAATACACATGGCCGTGAATTGCGCGGTCCGGTCCAGCGGGCGCAGCATCCTATATATCGGGAACGATGGTCTCATTGCGTGGCGGTCCGGCGCGTGAAAATGCCCAGGAGCAGGGCGATGCCGATCATCATGATCCACTCCGGGCCCCTGGAACTGTATATCGTCAACTCGGTCCCGGGTCCGGCGCAGCCGTATGCGGCTCCAGGCTTCGGCTCACCTTCACCTTCACCTTCGCCTTCGCCTTCGCCTTCGCCTTCACCTTCACCTTCGCCTTCGCCTTCACCCTCACCCTCACCCTCACCCTCACCCTCACCCTCACCCTCACCTTCACCTTCACCTTCACCTTCACCTTCGCCCTCGCCCTCACCCTCACCCTCACCCTCACCCTCACCTTCACCTTCACCCTCGCCCTCGCCTTCACCAGCGTCCAGCACTTGAATCAAGTCAATGTGCGTTTCCGTGTCGCCCTTATTGTCGTTGGAAACGATACTCAGGGTTACCGTATAAACACCGGGTGTTCCGTACGTGTGCTGGGGGGAGGGAACATTACCAAAGGTCCCATCACCAAAGGACCAGAACCACGAGCGAATACCCGCGGTTCCTCCAGACGAGGTGTCGGTAAATTGGACCACGAGCGGTGTGATACCCGAGGTGACGCTTGAATCGAAGCTGGCGTTGAACGGCTCTTCGCCTTCGCCTTCGCCTTCACCTTCACCTTCACCTTCACCTTCGCCTTCGCCTTCGCCTTCACCTTCTCCTTCGCCTTCGCCTTCACCCTCGCCCTCGCCCTCGCCCTCGCCCTCGCCCTCGCCCTCGCCCTCGCCCTCACCCTCACCCTCGCCTTCGCCTTCGCCTTCACCTTCACCTTCGCCTTCACCTTCGCCTTCGCCTTCACCTTCTCCTTCTCCTTCTCCTTCTCCTTCACCGGCACCAGCATCCACTGTCACCGTGCCCGGAGTTACCTGAGCGGTAAGGGCAAATCCGAAGGGATCGGACAACTGCACATTCGCCAGTGTCACCACATAGGTTCCGTCAGCCGCGCCGCTATTCACCTCCAGATCGGCCAGGGCAATCGTTCCCGTGGCAAACACGTTCTGATTGAACCCAATGAGAAGCACACGAATACTTCCGTCGGGCTGGGTCGTGACGGTCGCGGTCTTTGCCGCGGCTACCGATGCCGGCCCAACAACAATCGAAGCTCCGCTCAGCGCGGCGGTGTCGAAGAGCAGGTCGAACTGGACCGCCGACACGTTTTCGTCAACGTCTACGGTAATTGCGACAGGCAACGTAAACGTATCCGCCGGGGCACCCGTGAAGTCGCCGACACTCAACGTGATCGCGGGAGCGGTGGCGGCGAAAAGGGCCAGCAGGCAGGCGCAGAATAAACAGGCAGAACGATTCAACGAGCACGACCTTTCCGGGGCGGGCGGCGCGCGACGAATGCGGCACCGACGATAAACAAGGTGGCGAGGAGCAAGGCGCGGTAACGAACCAGAACTTCACCGGCGGAAGCGCCGACGGAGTCGCTTCCGGATTCAGAGGCCGACGCCGCGGAGGTGGCGGGATTGACCGATAGCGTATCCGGCGTGGCGTGGGCGTCAACGGCCGTGCCGAAGGGGTCACTCAATACGACATCCGACAGTCGTACACTGAAGGGGGGCTGGGCGCCCGGCGTTGATGTAAAGCGGACCCAGGCCACCACACCATCCGCCAGCGCGTTCCGGTTCAGACCGGCGACGATCACGCGGGTGACACCCGGCCGGATAGCGTTGGCGTGAGAAGATTTGGCGGCGTCCAGGGCGGACTGGCCCGGCTCCACCGCATCGAACCGCAACTGGCTGGTTTCAAAATGCAGATCGAATTGAAGCGCGGCGACGCTTTCCGAACCGAGCGGCCCAATCTCCAGCGGTAGACGAAAGGCGCCGTCCACACCGAATTCGGGCTGACCGCCTAGACCAAAGCGCACTTCCTCCGCCAAGGCGACGGGTGCGATGGCCAGAAATAGCGCGGCCAACAGGTGCGATGGGTTCATCGGGTTTTCCTCCATTGTGGACGACTCACGCGACCGAAGAGCAGGTTGGCTATCGCCAGGAGCGCCAGGGTGAGCGCGAGGGTCAGTGCCGCAATGAGCGCGCGCGTGCCGCTTACCTTGTCAATTTCCGCCGCGGGCTCCAATGCCAGTGTATAGGCCGCCGGATCCATGGCGGGTGGATCAACCAGCCCGCTCGCGGGGCGCAACAGCGCCAACGCCGTGGGTTCGGTGGAGTCGCCCTGCCTGACGACAGAGTCGCCGCGATCAGTCGGCGCACCGGTGCCCGCGGTAGCACCACCCATCCGTGCGGAGGGCCTGGTCCCACTTCCCGTGGTCGGACCGCCACCGGTTGGGCCGCCGCCGCCAATGGAGATCCGCCCGTCTTCGCCGCCGCCAAACTGGGAAGTCCCACCCCGCATTCGTCCGGATACGCCGGATGTCGGAACCGATTGCGTCGACCGCGTTGCAGAAGCCTTCGATTTCCCGTCCTTCTTGCCCGCGGAAGAATCGAGTCGGCTATCGCCGGAACCGACAAAGCCATTCCCCAAGAACCCCGAGTTCGTGGTGGTTCCGCCGTCAACGGCCTCCGGCGTCGCCTCGCCGCCTTCGGGCGAACCCGATTCGCCGGGACTTTCTCCATCTTCGGATTCTTCGGGGGAGTCGTCGATCACTCCCCCCTCCGTCTCCTCCTGCACCACCTCCGCTTCCTCCTCCATCGGGGGGGCGGGGGGATACTGAAACAGGTCCGCGTAGTCTATTGGCACACTGTTGCCATCCGGATCCGACGCGAGGACCTGCCCCAGAGAAATGTCGTGTTGCGGCGCGCTGCCATTGAGGGGCCGAAGGGTCAGCGTGGCGACCTGGCCATCCGCCATCCCGTTGTTGTTGAACCCCGTTATCAGGACACGTCCCTGGCCGGGTGTCGTCTCTGAAAGGATCACCTCCTTGCCCGCGCCGGTGGCGGCGTCGCCCGCGGTGATCCCGACCAGTTCAAACTGCGCGGGGTCATAGGCCAGATCAAACTGCAACCCAGATACGGACTCGTCCGTGTCCCCATAGAGCATCACGGGAATTCGGAGCTCCCCGCCGCCGGAAGGAGGGTGCATGCTGACCACGGCGGCCATCGCCATCCAGGAAATCAGGAAACTTCCCGCCAGTAAGGCGAGATTGCGCCCGCGCCGCGCTGGGGCGCGAAGCGGCTGCCGTGTTCCTGTGGATGGAGACGCCATGAGTATCATACTTCCTGAAACACAGGACACCGAGGTTTGGTGCCGTGCCGGAGCGAAAATAAGTCATCTGAATCGGGACGTTGTTGGGAAAAGCCCGATGGCGCAGGTAGATGGACTTGGTCAAGACCTCAGATCAGGCATGAGTCCACGAGGCGAAGGGGCTCAGGCGTACCGGGGCGGTGCGTGGGGGGCCAGGCGATAGGAAAATCGCAGCCCTGGAGGCGGGCCCGTGAGGACGGGAGTGATCGTTATACTTTCTTCCGCCGATTCCAGACCGATTCCGGTGGATTCATGTGCCCAGCAGGACCAAGACGCCGGGGTGGGGCTCGGAAGAAAGACTCGGTCGGGATTCAGCGTTACCAGCAGTGCGGGCGCGTTCGGGGCGGAAGGGGTCGAGCCACCGGACTCCATGTCGCCCAGTGCACGCTGAAAATCACATACCAGCGGCGTTGCCTGGGGCGATTGGGAAGTAAATGAGGCGATTCTTGCCTGCGCCTCACAAACATCGACCGGGGTGCAGGGGGAAGAAAACCAGCCAAAGCCACGCCCCTCTGCCGCACATGCGAGCAAAGCAAAGAGTACAACCCAAATGGCTATTGGCGGAAACTTCATGGAAATCCTCCCACCAGAGGCTACCACGGAAGGAGTTAATTGTCAATATGGCTTAAGGAGCCTTCCAGGGTCCTTCCAGCCATCGCTTTGCCCATACGCCGGGGCAGCGGCTTCAGAAAGCCATGCCACGAAGGAACTTAGCGCACCAACGGGCGGCGGTAAGCACGCCTCCGCGCAGAACATGGAGCCGGATTTGGAACCTCCTTGGAAATCAAAAAAGCGGTCTGATCCTTGTAAGATCAGACCGCCCTTCCTGCAAATCCCGCGCGTATGGGCCGCAAGCAGTGCTACAACCCGCAACTTAGCTGTGGCGTTTCTCGCGGGCATCAAGCATTTGTTCGACTGTCATCCGTCCACCGTCCACCGGCGCGGCAACCGCGCCCGAGGCCGTCGCTTCGTCCTCCGCGACGACGCTCTCGGCCTCGGCGGGATCAGCGGATTGGATAGCGGCTTTCAGCGCCGGCATCACCTGTGAATCACGGGAGCCCGTGTCGAAGTTCACCATGCCGTAGGAGAGTATCAGGGCGATTAAGACGCCCACGATCAAAGTCTTGTTGCCGAGGTTTATGTCCAACATCTCAGGACCCCTTCTTTGTTTGTGCCGCGCCCCGCGACTCCGGTCCACCGGATTCATGAGGGGCGGTGATTTCTTGCCTATCCACAGGAATTGTACACGGCAATACGGAAAAAGTCAAATTTGTATTGCCGTAAAAATGTAATCGTGGGCACGGGAAGGCAATTCGGGAAAAGTGGGGAAAATACCGTGGAAGGAGACCGAAGGTGCCGTGCCGAGACGGCACCCCTCGGCTTCAAGGAACACCCGCGGCCTCGAAACGGGCTCCGAGGCGCTTTATGCTTGTGGACGGTTGCTCCGGCGGTAACGGCGCAGCAGTACCGCAAGAAGCAGGGCGCACAAGGCCAGGTCTCCGGCGAGGCCGGAAAAGCTCCCAGATGTCCTGCCGCTGCAATCGACTCCACCTTCACCCTCGCCCTCACCCTCACCACCATCGGGCTCGGGCGTCAAGGGGAGAATCACCGACTTGATCTCGCCGGCCGCGACATCAATGCCCGTCAGGGCGTCTTCATAGGGCGAGGCGACAGCCAGCAGATTATATTCACCTTCGAGCACAGACGGGAAGGCATACACGCCGTCCACATTGTTGGTCACCGGGTCGAAAGAACTACCCTCAAGGGTAACGGAGGCATGGCGAACGCGTTTCAAATCGGTGCCGTCCCAGATGGTACAAAAGACGCTTGCCGCGAGTATGGCGGAACCTGCGCCAAGTTTCGGGGAGAAATCCCCGGGGCCACTGATGAGGGCGTCCACGGCGTCGTCGTTGTCGGTTCCCCAATCGTTGTTCTCCATGACGATTTCCGTGTCGGACAGGTTGATTATTGCGACCGGATTCTCGATGGGATTGGGGATGTCCGTGTTGAAGACAAAGCGGTTAAAGCCGCTGCCGGCGTCGCCCGCCAGCCCCAGAGCGCCGTCTTCGTCGACTTGCGCGCCCGCCTGGATGCGAATACCGGCGATGGCCGGATCGATAAATTCGCAGCGCCGTATCAGGGGGATGCCCCCCGCGATATCTATGCCCACCCCCAGATCAATAAAGCTGCATTCGCTGATCACAGCGGCCGCGGGACCTGCGCCGGTGGCGAGGATGCCCGTTGCGCCGCGGTCGTCTGCGGAGCCGACGAAGCGCACCTTGTGCAGGCGCATCGCGGCATCATCGAGATCGAGCAAGGTTGCGCTCCCCTCCGGTGCGACAATTTCGAGGTTCTCCAGTGTCGCGCCTCCGGCTCCGCTGACCGTGCCGGTGATTCGGGCTTCCGCACCGTCCATTCCGATCAGAGACACACCGGGAAGGAGCGCCACATCCTCGGGGTAGTTACCTTCTTGAAGAAAGAGAGCAACCGCCTCAAGATTGGTGCTCTCAAAGACCGACAGCGCGAATTCGATGGTCTGCAGGGGATTCTCCATGCTCCCGCCGCCTTCGATATCCGCGCCGTCATTGGCGACAAAAAGTACCGCGAGGGGATCGGTGGGATTGACGGGACTGCTGCCATCCAGGAATTCCCTTAGATTGTTGAAGCCGTCGAGATCCAAATCGAGGGCCCCATCGGCGGTGTCGAGGGGATCCAGCTCGTACAGCACTTCAAATCCATCCGGCATGCCATCTTCGTCCGTATCATTCTGTGTGATATCGGTGCCGATAGCGATCTCATCACAGTCGTGCAGTCCATCACCATCCGTATCGAGTTCCGGGTTGTCGCACTCACCTTCGCCTTCGCCTTCGCCTTCACCTTCGCCTTCACCTTCGCCCTCGCCTTCACCTTCGCCTTCACCTTCACCTTCACCTTCACCTTCACCCTCGCCTTCACCTTCACCTTCACCCTCGCCCTCGCCCTCGCCCTCGCCCTCGCCCTCGCCTTCACCGCCACCGAACTGGAGTATGGTTCCTCCATTCGCCGCGACGAAGACCACACGCAAACTATCGAATATGGAAAGATTGCTGACATCAATCGTGCTTGACGGTCCGTCGGCGGACAGGGTCAAGCTCAAGACGCTGGCGAGCGACACGCTCTGAAGCGCGGAAAGGTCGATTTTCCCGCCATTTGTAACGGCGATTCTCAGGGTCGCACCACAGCTCGGGATGTTCAGGGCGATGGTCTCCAGGGCCGGAAGCTCGAGCCGGGAGTCCGCGCCATCGACTGCCAGGAAGACGGTGCTCGCGCAGGTGCTCTCGTGGACGAGTTCCGTAACGGAAGGGAGGGAAACCTGGGCTCCGGCGGTGATTACCATCTGCAAGTTGGAGATATCGGCCAGGAGCGGGGCGTCGAAGCGGCCCGCGCCCGCGACCGAAAGGATGCCCAGACCGGAATTGGTGGTGTCGAAGGTGAGAAGCTGGGGAACATCCAACGCGGCGCCGGAGGGAATTCTGACGGTGGTGGTGGAAAGGGTCGCCAGTGATGGGAAGCGCCAGGTGTCACCTTCAAGCAATTGCATGGTTGAATTGGTGACCGTCTGGAGGGCGTCGAAGGAAATCAGTGCGCTGAAATCCGGCAGCGCGAAGGTAACGCCATCGACCTCGATCAACCCGTCCGCGTGGAACTCACCACCCTCGGTCACGCTGATCCGGCTGCTCGTCAGCGAAGCCAGCGACGGCAGGGACATGCCGGCGTCCGCACTGATGTTGAACGTGGTCTTGGTGGCGTTCGCGAGTCCCGATAGATCAATGGCGCCGCCCGAGGCCACATCCACCAGAAAGGAATTGACACTTGCCGTCGCGATGGACTCGACACCCGTAAGGTCGAGCATCCCGCCGGTGTTCGCGCGTATAACCGGTTGAGCGCCGCAACTCGGCGCGTTCAGGGTAATCGATGTCAGACCGGGAAGACTCAAGCTCGATCCCGCGCCCGTGGAAAGGAACAATTCGCTGCTCGCGCAGAGCCCCCAGGTGTACGAGGCCACGGACGGAAGCACCACCTGCGCACCGGCGTCGACGCGAATGCGCAGGTTCGCAATATCCGCGAGCAACGGGGCCACGAACGCTCCGGTACCGAAAACCTGGAGGGAGAATTCGGAAGGGCTGGAGGCCGTGAAACTCTCCAGGGAAGAGGCCTCGAATCGCGTGCCGTCGGGAACCACAATCTGGGTATTGGACAGGTTCACGAGTGCGGGCAAGCTCCAGCTTCCGTCCCCGGCGAGGGTGATATCGGAATCGCTCATCGAAGTCAGCCCGTCAAAAGTTACCGCGCCGCCCACGCTCCCGATAGAGAAGTTCATGCCGGTTACGCTGGCGAGGTTGTTCGCCGAGAGATTGCCGCCGGGTGCGACCTGGATGGTGCACTGAGACAGGGACTCGAGCAACGGGAGATCCAGAGATGACGTGTCATCAATCGCGATAGTCGTCTTCATCGCGGTCAAGAGCGAGTCGAGATCCATCGTGCCGCCGGTGGACAATCCGATGCTGAGCGAATTCACGCTTTCCGTAGTGATGGAAGTCAACCCGCCCAAATCCAGATGGCCGCCGTTGGTGACGTTCACGGTGGGGGTCGCCCCACAACTGGGCGCGCCCAGATTGAAGTGCTGAAGCCCGGGCAGACGCAGGGCCGAGCCGGCGCCGTCGACCAGGAACAGGGTGCTGCTTGCGCAAAGATTCCACGCGTATCCGGTGACGCCCGGAAAGGTCACTTGCGCACCGCCGCGAATATCGAACTGGAGGTTGGTGATGTCCGCCAGCAGGGGTGCGGTCATGGTTCCCGTTCCGGAGATACGCAGCGGGGGCACGGCGGCGGAGGTTGAAAAAGTCAGCAGCGCGGGCGCGTCCAGCGTGGCGGCGTTGGATATGGTGACCCCGGAGTTCGTGATAGAGGTCAGCGACGGCAGTTGCCATGTGCCGCCCTCCGGAACGAGGATGGTGGATTCGTCAATACTCTCCAGCGCGTCGAAGGCGACGAGCGATCCCACGTCCGTGAGGGAAAAGGTCATCCGCGCGACATTGAGTAGACTCGACGCGGTAAGTCCGCCCCCGCTTGCAACATTAAAGGCGCCGTCGGTGCTGGAGGACAGCGAGGGAAGACTGAGGGCAGTGGTAGCGTCCACATCGAAGGTGGTGTCCACCGCGCTTTCCAGCCCGGAGAGGTCCATGGTCCCGCCGCTTGCCAGGAAAATGCTCAGGCGATTGACGCTCTCCGTCAGAATCTGTTGCAGCGCGGGGAGGGCAAGGTGGCCGCCGTTGGTGACCACAAAATAGGGGTTGGCCCCGCAGCTTGGCGCACCGAGCGTGAGGGTCTGCAAACCGCCCAGGGTAAGTATCGAGCCCGCCCCATCCACATTGAAAAAGTCGGTGCCGGTGCAATAGTTCCAGGTGTAGTCCACGATGGACGGAAGTGAAACTTCCGCACCAGCGCTCACGTTGATTCGGAGATTGGTCGCTTCCGCCAGCAGCGGCGCCTGGAAGGAGCCCGTTTCCGAAACCCGCAACATGATCTGGCTTGAAGCGCTCGACGTGAAGCTGGTCAACTGGGGCGCGCTGAAGCTCGCGGCGTCCGGAACCGTCACGGAAGTATCGAGCAGCGTGGTCAGGGCGGGAAGACTCCACGAGCCCCCCGCGCTCAGGGTGATGGTGGAACTCGAAATGCTCTGGAGCCCGTTGAAGGCCACGTTGCCGCCAATGCTGGCGATGGAAAAGGTCATTCCCGTGGCGCTGGTCAGATTCGCTGCGGAAAGGGAGCCACCCGTCCCCACCGTGACGGTGGAATCGGTGAGTGTCAGCAGCGCGGGCAGGTCCAGGGCGGAAGTCTCGTCCACCGTGAGCCGCGTATCAATCGCTGTCTGCAGGCTGGAAAGATCCATGGTGGCCCCGGTGAGCACCTGGAGTTGCAGCGAATTAACGCTCTGGGTCGTGATTGTTTCCAGACCAGCCAGTCCCAGCGCGCCGCCGTCCGCCGCCACAATCATGGGCGAAGCGCCACAACTGGCCGCGCCGATATCCAGCGTCAGCATGCCGGCCATGGCCAGCGAAGAGCCCGAGCCCGCGACGTTGAACAGGGTCGAACTCGAGCAGATATTCCACGCATAAGCCGTCACGGAAGGCAGGGAAAGTTGCCCGCCGGACTGCACGTCGATCCGGAGATTGGTAATGTCGGCCAGCAGCGGCGCGGTGAAAGTGGCCGCCCCGCTCAGGCTGAGGAGCGTTGTGGATGTGGTCGCGGTGTAGCTCGCCAGAAGGGGCGCGTCGAACGTCGCGCCATCGGGCAGCGTGAGGGGCGTGTCGGCCAGACTCGTCAGGGCCGGCAGAGACCAGCCCGCGGCGATTCCCAGCGTGAACGCGCTGCGATCAATCGATGCCAGGCCATTCAGGGTGACGTTGCTGCCCACGTGGTTGATCTGAAAATTAACCTGGGTTGCCGTGGTCAGGCTGTCCGCGCTCAGCAGGCCGCCATCGGCCACGGCCAGGGTGCCGTTTGACATGGATGCGAGTGCGGGCAGGGCCAGCGACGAATTCCCATCGACCGACACGTTCACGTCCGTGGCCGATAGAAAGTTGGAGAGGTCCATACTTCCGCCGCCCGCCACCTTGAACGAAAACTTGTTCACGCTGTCCGTGGCGACCGTCTCCAGCGCGGAAAGGTCCAGATTGCCGCCGTTATTGACCTCCACAGAGGGGACCGCGCCGCAACTCGCCGCCGTAATGGAGATGGTGCTCAGGGCCGGCAGGCTGAGCGCGGAACCGCCGCCGTCCACCGAAAAAAGGGGCTGGCTGCTGCAGATGCTCCAGGCATGGCTGCTCAGGTTGGGGAAGCTCGCAACGCCCTCTCCGTTCACCGCAACACGGGCGTCATCGAGGTTCGTAACGCCATTCGCCACAAATACCGAGCCGGGCCCCGTCACGATCAGGCGCGAGTTGCCGCCCATCGTGAACGATCCGCTCAGGGCCACGCTGCCGGACACCGTGACCGTCGCGCCGGAAATCGTAACATTGTCGCCGGACTGGGGGAGGGTGCCACTGCTCCAGTTGCTCTCGCTGAACCACGCGCCTGTAGCCGGCCCCACCCAGGATACGTCGGCCGCCACGGCCGGGCCCGCCAGGCCGCACAAAAGAACCAGCGCGAGCACCGCACGGGAGGCGAAGCCACAAGAGGAACGAAGACAGTTCGACAGAAACATTCAGTTTTCTCCAGCATGGAGGCGCGGATAGCGCAGCAGTAAGGTCACACAACGCTCGACCAAAACGGACAGCCTCTCGCCCGGTCTCGACAGGGATTTCTGATTATGTGCCATCCGAATCGACCGGTCAAGTCGCACAGAATGAGTAGTAGACTTTTTAATTTACGCGAGTTTGCTGAACAGCCCCTTGGAAGTCGTGCAAGTATATTGAGGAGGGCTCTATCTGCTTGGACTCCCCATACGGACAGACTTCCAGCGGCGGACGTCGGGGACGGACCCGCGCAGGGACCCTTGGGCGGGTTGCGGCGGTTGTGGCCACCCTACGTGCCTTCAGCGGGGCGAGGTGCACGTCCGCGCGCGGGCCTGTCCCAGGGGATGTCGAGAAACGGACTCCGGGCAAGATGCCTGGGCCAACGTTCCAGCTCGGAGACGCTCGCCGCTTCGGAACCGGGTTTCGTTGCCGCACCGCCGTATGATTGCGATTGAACTCGCGGCGGCGATGTGTTAGCGTCTCAGATCGCTGTAAATGCGGCAGGACGCCCCCTCGAGTGGTGGGAACGGTCACCTGCAGCCACGTCACGAATTGTCGGGCGCGAGACCATGTGCGCCCATGCACCAACGGAGAGATTAAGGCATGCCCGCAAAAGTCGATTTCGAGAAAGATCTGCCCAAAGCCGAGAAGCGTGTTGACGACCTTGACAAGGGCCTCAAGAAGCTGGCGACGATGCAGAACAAGAAGTATGCCGAATTCGAGACGCTGCGGGGGGCGCTGATGGAGGGCAAGGACGTAATCGCCGAGAACCAGAAAGCCATTAAGAAAGAGAAGGACCCCAAGAAGATTTCGGCGCTTGCGACCGAAATGGAGGAGCAGGAGAAGTCCTTCGAAAAGATCGCGGCCAAGCTCAAGCCCATCGTGAAGGAGCTGGGCGAAATGGGCACCACGGCCGGCAATCTCAGACGCTCCATGCAGGAGGAATACAAGGCGCTTCAGGAGATGGAAAAGGAGCTCAAGCGCACGGGGGGCGACATGAAGGATATCAAGGCATGGGCGGACACGATCAAGACGCTCTGCAAAACCCTCGATACCGCCGCGGACAAGGCGGCCACGCTTGCGGACGAGCCCAAGAGCCTGCCCGATATTCCCAAACTTTAAGTCACGGATTTGCGCCGGACGCCAGCGCCAGCACCTCGCGGACGGTGCGCCAGTTGCGGGCGGTAGCGTCCACCCCCAGCAGACGCTCGGCCCGCTCGGCCAGCTTGGATTTCCCGATGCCGTCGGGCGCGTGAAGGTAAAACACCGTGCCGAGGAGCGCGTAGGATTCCGTCGGAGATTTGATGCGCTCAATCGCCTCCAGATCGGGCGATTTCGGTTTCGCCGCGAGGAAGAAGAGGTGGAGCGTCTTGTGATCCGCTTCCGCCTCCGGATAAGGATTGGCGGCCGCCGCCCTGGCCAGGGCGGCCGCCTCCATCACCAGCACCCACGGAGAAAAGCCAAATCGCCCCTCCACCGCCGTGCGGATCGTCGCCGACCAGTGGGTCGCCGTTCCTTTGGTCGCCCGAAATACCACATTGCCACTCTGGATATAGGTGCGCACCCCCGAAGGGCCCAGGCCCTCCAGCAGGGCGGCCAGTTCCTTCATGGGCATCTTGTTGTGACCGCCCACATTGATGCCGCGAAGAAGTGCGATGTACGTTTTCATTCTCAAGCTTCCTGCTTACTTCTGATTCCACAGCGTCGCGGGATCATCCCAGCGTTTCATCTCGGCTTGGAGCAGCGCCTCCATGCGTACGCGGTCGTCAGCGTAGCGCGGATCTTCCGCCAGGTCCACCTGGGTCATGTTTGGCGTGTGCCCGGTAGCGGCGATGACCTCGGGGGCGTGGTGCTCCAGCAAATATTCTTCTGGATTCTCGCTGAGATTGAAAAGCTGCGTCTCGCGGACCTGACCTTCCATCGTGTCGTACTTGATGAGCTTCCAGTCGCCCTGCTTCACTGCGCGCATCCCGGGCTGGGTGCCGCCCGAGTATACGCCGTAGAGAACCTCTCGGATGGCGCCCGCCTTGCCTTCCAGCACCGGGCGGAAGCTCTGGCCCTCAACGGTGGGCGGCGCGGCGACGCCCGCGAGGTCGCAGAGCGTGGGGAGGACGTCCATGAGATAAATATTGCCCAGGGCGCGGCTTCCCGATTCGATGCCCGGTCCGCGCACGACGAAAGGCACGCGCCAGGTGTGTTCGTAGAGGTTCTGCTTGCCCATGAGTCCATGGCGGCCGACGGACATGCCGTGATCCGAGGTGTAGAAGATATACGTGTTGTCCAGCTCGCCCATGGCCTCCAGCTTCGCCAGCACGCGGCCCACCTGCTGGTCGATGTTCTCGATGCAGGCGTATTCCCGGCCGGTTTCATTGCGCACCGTGGCGGGGTCCCGCGCCGTCATCACGCCCTGCACCGCCACTTCATCGCGGAGCTCCGGGTGACCGTGGGGAAAGGGATGGGCGGGCAGCCAGGAATCCGGCAGGGGCGGCGCGGCGGGATTCGCCTCGCCGGGCTGCGCCGGGTCCCAGTCGTTTCGCGCGCCATACTTCGCCAGAAGTTCCGGTGTGCCGTTGCGCGGGTCGTGGGGGTGAGAAAAACCAAGGTAGATGAGGAAAGGCGCTTTCGGCTTCGCGGCTTCCCGCCCCGCCAGGTAGTTGAGCACCTGGTCCGCATGCCACGCGCTGCCCTCTGCGGTGTTGCCCTCGCGGCAGGTCTGGTCCTTGACCGTCTTGAAGCGCTTGTTCGCCTCGTCGTAGCTGTTGCCCAGCTTGCAGGAGCGAAAAGTGTCGTAGCCCGCCCGGTTGAACACCGCGGGGAGGGTCTGCTCGGCAATATCGGCGGGAATCCGCGATGCATCTCCCTCATAAGGGTTGCCCTTTCCCGGTATATGCCAGAGGGAGCGACCCGTCATGATCATGGTGCGGGAAGGCCGACATACGGCCCCGACCCAGGATCCCATGTGGTGCGCCCCGTCGAAGGTCATGCCCTCCGCCGAGAGCCGGTCCAGGTTGGGGGTCTGGCAGATAGTGTTGCCATAGGCCCGGAGGGTGCCGGGGGCCTGGTCGTCCGCGATGATGAAGAGGATGTTGGGCTGCGCAGCGGGCGGCGCGTCGGCCACGGCTGCCAGGCCCGAACAGGCACCAGACAGGGTCAGCAGAATCAATTTCAGGTATCGCATCGAAGCTCCCGGAGAGGCCTGGCCAAGGGTCCTGTCCGGGCAATTGCCGGACGCCTGGCTAATGATTTCACGCCCGGACGGGGGAGTCAAGCGCGGGGCGCTGGCGGAAAATTTTCAGGCCATAAAAACCTATTGCGGGATACCGCCTTTCGGTGTTAGCATCATGCGCTTCGGTACCCATCCCGCGCACAGCGGCCCGCTGCATCCGCGACCCCGGGGTGACTCGACAGCATATTGCATGGCCGGTTTGAATGTGTCCTGTGGATCGTTTTGCCGAGGGCCTCCTTTGCCCCGCTTCTCGCGGAAAAGTCGGTGCCACTCGTGGTATGGAAGGGATAAGGGTAGGGCCCATGAATGATCAATGCCTGCGCACACAGCGCTGGGGGAAGGCGGCCAGTCCTTGGAGCGAGGTGCCGGACGAGCAGTGGCGCGATTGCCGGTGGCAGCTTCGCAATCTGGTGCGGACCCCCGAGCAGCTTTCCGAGTTGCTGAATCTGCCGGCGGAGGAGACCGAATCCATCCGCGCCCTCCAGGCCAGGTTTCGCTTTGCGGTTTCGCCATACTATTTCTCTCTGATCGATCCCGAGGATCCCCTCGATCCCATCCGCCGCATGATTGTCCCCAGTTCGCTGGAGCATGCGCCCCTGGGCGTGCTGGACCCCCTCGCGGAGAAAAAAGACAAAGCCGCGCCGGGCCTTACCCACCGCTATCCGGACCGGGTGCTTTTTGTCGTGACGTCCTTTTGCTCCAGCTATTGCCGCTTCTGCATTCGCAAGCGCAACTGGAAAGAAAGCGGGGAAGCCTCCAGCCGGGAGGAGATCGATCAGGCCCTCGCCTATATCCGCGATCATGAAGAAATTGAGGACGTGCTCATCAGCGGAGGCGACCCCCTGACCCTGCCCCTGGAGCGGCTGGAGTATATCCTCCAGTCCCTGCGAGAAATCCAGCACGTGCAGTTCGTTCGCATCGGCTCCCGCGAACCGGTCATGATGCCCATGCGCATCGGCGACGACCTCCTGCGGGTGCTTGATCGCAACGGCCCCATCTGGCTCAATACCCACTTCAACCATCCCCGTGAAATTACCGAAGAGTCGGCGGCGGCCTGCGAGCGCCTCGTGCGCGCGGGCGTTCCCGTGAACAACCAGTCCGTGCTGCTCGCGGGCGTAAACGACAGCGTGGAGACCATGCGCGCCCTGGTAAAGGGACTGCTCCGGATCCGCGTGCGTCCCTACTACCTCTACCACGCCGATCCCGTCGTGGGCGCGGGACACCTCCGCACCAGTCTCTGGAAGGGCATGGAGATCATGGAATCCATGATCGGCCACATCACCGGACTCGCCGTGCCTCGTTTTGTCATGGACGCGCCCGATGGCGGCGGCAAGATCCCCGTCATGCCCAATTACGTCGTCAGCGCCGCGCCCGGCCGGATCGTGCTGCGGAATTTTGAAGGGGCCCTCTTCAGCTATCCAGAGGTGGCGGACGACATGGCCCCCGCCAAACCCGCTCAGTCCGTCGCGGATCTCCTCTCCGGCGCCAGCAGCAAGATTTCCCCGGCGGGCAATAAGCACTACGAGCGTCGGATTGGAAAGAACGGCAAGAACGGAAATAATGGCCACAACGGTCACAACGGAAACGGGCGGTCGGATCATTCATGAAGGTTGCGATCCTGCACAACCCGCGGCCGGAGGTGATTCCGGCCGGGGTTCCCGACGATACCTATGAAGAATACGACGGCCAGGTAACAGTCCAAGCCATCGCCGGCGCATTGAAGAGATTGGGGCTCGAATCGGAGCCCGTCATCGCGGATAAAACCATGGTCCGGCGTCTCGAAGAGGGCGGATTTGGATTCGTCTTCAATATAGCCGAGGGCAGCGGACGGCGCTGCCGCGAGGCGGTGCCAGCCGCCGTGTGCGAATTGCTCGGCATTCCCTATACGGGCTCCGACGCGCTGACCCTCGCCGTGACCTTGGACAAAGCCACCGCACGGCGCGTGGTCTCGCCCGAGGTGCCCGTGGCGGCAGGTGCGCTGGTGGAGCGGGATGAAGATTTCGCGCGCTTGGACGCCCTGCGCTATCCCGTGCTGGTAAAGCCCAACGACGAGGGCAGCAGCAAGGGTATTCGAAGCAATCCCATCGCGAATGATGCCGCCGAAGCCATCGCCCGGTGCCAATGGCTTCGGGAGCAGTATGGCTGCGCCGCTCTCGTGGAAGAGTTCGTCAGCGGCGTGGAAGTCACCGTCGGCATCACCGGGAACGGCCCCGAGGCACGATGTCTGGGCGCCATGGAGATTGCGCCGGTAAATGCCACCGCGCCCTTTGTCTATTCCCTCGAGGTGAAGCGCAACTGGCGCGAGGAAGTTCGTTATTTCGTGCCGCCCCGGCTGGACGCTGAAGTGCTGGGCGAACTGCATCGCCTGGCCCTGACGGCCTACCGCCTGCTGGGTTGCCTGGACTTCGCGCGCATGGATTTTCGCTTGGACGCCTCCGGCCGACCCCACTTTCTGGAGTGCAACGCCCTGCCGGGATTGAACCCCGAGTCGAGCGATATCGTTTTTCTATCGCGCGACACGGTGCCCTATGATTCGCTGGTCCAGGGCATTCTTGTGGATGCAGCGCGGAGACAAGGAGTAAATTTCGCGTGAAGGTGTTGATTCTTCATTCGCTCGCGCCCGAAGGCGCGGAGCCGGGGCGGATGACCGATGAGTTTGATCTGAGCAGCGCTGTGAACGGGCTCAGGGCGGCCCTTCCCGAGGCGGCCGTGGCGGGCGTGCGCGGCGAACTTCGCGAAGTGATGGAAGTGCTCGACACGCACCAGCCTGATGTGGTGTTCAACGCCTGCGAAGCGCCCCTGGGCCGGCCTGACCTGGAGGCCCACGTCGCCGCGCTGCTGGAATGGCTACATATCCCCTTTACCGGATCGGGCAGCGCCGCCCTCGCCCTATGCCGCCGGAAAGACCGGACCAGCGCCGTGCTCGCCGCCGCCGGCGTCCCGGTGCCGCGCACCGGTGTGTTCCCCTGCATCGTAAAGCCCGCGGATGAAGACGGCTCCGCCGGTATCGACGAACAGTCCATCTGCGAGAACGAAGAAGAACTGGTCCGCGCCCGCGCGCGGATCAACGGCCCCGTGGTGATCGAGGAATACCTTGCCGGCGCGGAGTACACCATCTCCCTGTGGGGGAAGGACGAACCGGAGTACTTCTCGCCCGCCCATATGGAGTTTTCAAACGGCCTTCGCGTGAACACCTACGCGTCGAAATGGGACATCGAAAGCCCCGACTTCGGTTGCACCCGTCTGATCTATGACCTGAAGCTTACGCCGGAATTTCGCGGCCTTCTGGAAAACACCGCCCGGGCGGCCTGGCGGGCCGTGGGCGCACGGGGCTACATGCGAATCGACCTCCGCCTGGATGGGGACGGCGTTCCCCGCGTGCTGGACGTCAACCCGAACCCCGAGCTGGGGGAAGACGTAGGCATCTATCGCGGCGTCACCGAAGCGGGCTGGACCTGGGAACAGTTCGTGCGCAAGCAGTTGGAGTGGGCCCGATGATACGCGAACTCACCCCGGAAGATCGCGACGCTATTCGCGGCATGCTCGCCGACTGTGGTGCTTTCAGCGAGGAAGAGGTGGAGGTAGGCCTCGAAGTCTTCGACGACGGTGTGGCCGGGGGCCTCGACGGACCCTATCCCCACTTCGGTCTCGTCCGCGACGGCGCGCTCTGCGGCTATGTATGTGTTGGCAGCACCCCCCTGACCGCCGCCACCTGGCACCTCTACTGGATCTGCGTCCACCCCAGCGCCCAGCGCCACGGATGCGGTCGCGCCCTCCTGAACCACGCGGAAGATTTCGTCCGAAACAAAGGCGGCGAAACGCTCGTCATCGAGACCGGCGGCCGCCCCGACTACTCCGGACAGCGCGCTTTCTACGAACGCAACAACTACAAAGAAGTAGGCAGAATCCCCGATTTCTACAAACCGGGCGACGACGGCGTAATCTACTGGCGGCGGCTATGACAATATCCCTCGCCCCACAATCCCCATACGCCCCATACGCCCCATACGCCCCATAAGACCCATAAGACCCATCCACCATGACCGAGCCCACAAAATTCCTCAACCTCGACCAAGCCCGCTTCGAATGCACCTTCGGCCGCGGCTGCGAAGGCATCTGCTGCCGCAACGGGCGACCGCCCGTTCGGGCGGACGAAGCCGAGCGCATCGACCGCGTGCTCGATCGCGTCCTGCCGCTCCTGCGGCCCGAGGCCAGGGCCCTGGTCGAGCGCGAAGGCTACCTGTCCAATCGCGTCAAAGATGGCGCGCCCATGCTCCGCGTCACGGGAGGATGGTGCGTCTTCTTCTCCCAGGGCTGCGCCCTCCACACCCTCGGCGCGACCGACGGCGACCCACACCAATACAAGCCCAGAGTTTGCAGTCTTTTCCCCGTCGAACGCGCCGGCACAAGCCAATGGTACGTGCGGCAGGCCGGCTACCGGGGCGAACAATGGAACGAGCTCCCCTGCCTCAATCCGACAGAATCAACACCCATGGCCCGCGACACCCTGAAAGACGAACTCGAGATCGCGAAGCGGGTGGCTGAGGAAGAATCAAAAAGTGTAACACTTTAGCCGAATGAAGTGACGCAATTGTTTAATCGTTGTGACCTGATTCAGCGAAGAGGATCGGCAAGGCTGGGAGCGCAGGCGTCCCCGCCTGCAACGCACCGAAGGTGCGCCCGAGGTGCTTTTCGAGTACTTGCGCTCAGCATGAGATCAGTACAAATCTGCAATCAAACCATGCGCCAGTGGCGCATAATGCAGTCGAGGACGCCTGCGCTCCCAACCCAGCGAGTGCATTGCAGGGGCAGAATCGAGTGGTAAAAACACAATCACTTCATACGGCTAAAGTGTTGCCGAAAAGTTAACTTGATTCAGGTTGCCGTCGGTTGGAAATCCAGCAGGAAAGTACGTCACACGATTTTTAGCACGGTTCACTTTGGTAATGTACTCCGAAGGTGCGCGACGCGCTGTAGCGAGGGATGCTGGAGTTAGTTTCTCGATTTTGCGATTGAGAATAGACCGAATGTCGTGTACACTCATTTTGCAACCGAATCCTTCACAAAAGGGGCAACGCAAAATGATCAGTCGGACGTGGCGGCAGACTTTTCTCAATTTTCCACCGCAAAGACATCGTGCAATTGCGCTGGGGTGCGTTGCACTCCTGCTGGGCCTTTCATTACGAGCGAATGCGCAAGATGTCGCACTCGGCTATGCGGTCAAGTTCGGTGGACCAGGCGGGGCATATGTGAATGACTTTGCGGTCGATGTCGCCGGCAACGTACACATGGTCGGAGTTTTTGGGGGGACCGTGGATTTTGATCCGGGTGCGGCGAAGGCGGAATTCACTGCGGCGGGCTACCGGGACGTCTTTATCTTGAAACTGGACCCGTCAGGCGCTTTTTTGTGGGGCCAGGTGGTAGGGGGAACGAGCAACGATGTGGACGCGGAATCAGGCAATGCTATTGCGTTGGACGGTGATGGCAACGTGTACACGACGGGCCATTTTCAGGGCACGCTCGATTTTGACCCAGGAGAAGGCGTCGTCGAGCGTACCAGCGCGGGATGCGCGGATATTTTTGTGCTGAAATTGGACGCCAGCGGGGCCTTCGTGTGGGCGCGTTCCATGGGCGGAAGCCATCAAATTGTCCTGGAAAAGAGCGAGGCTTGTTTTACCGACATCGGCTTCGCCATTGCGTCGGACACTTTGGGCAACGTGTACACGACAGGCCAGTTCTACGGGCTGGCCGATTTTGACCCTGGAGACGGGGTATTCAATCTTAACGGCGGGTCGGGTGGCGTTTTCATTCAGAAGTTGACGCCGGACGGAGACTTTGCATGGGCGCGTGCGATGGGCGAAGGCGGCGTTTTGGATCCCGATGGGGACCAGGTCGTTCCCGACGTTGGCCGCGGCATTGCGGTGGATGGCATCGGAAACGTGTACACGACGGGGCAATTTGTTGGTACGGTGGACTTCGATCCGGGCGATGGGCGAGCGGATGTGACATCGCAGGGTTACTACGATGTGTTCGTACAGAAACTGAACGCCGATGGTCACTTTGAATGGATTTGGAGTGCGGGTGCGGCGGGTTCAGAGTCGAGCCCGGCGATTGTAGTAGATAGTGGTGAGAACCTATTTGTCTCCGGTTTTGCGAGTGGTGTGGCCGATTTCGACCCAGGCGTGGAGACTGAAGCTCTCCAGGGTGCGGGTGGATATGTCCTCAAGTTGGATTCCGAAGGTGACTTCGTGTGGGTTCGCAGCGCGCAGGGGCGGGATGTCGCGTTGGACGGCGCGGGCGACCTCTATCTGGCGGGCGGGTTTGAAGTAACGGTGGATCTTGATCCGGGTGAAGGAGTAGCCGAAGCCCTGAGTCAGGGGGAAACTGATGCGTTTATCCAGCGTCTGGATGCGGCGGGCCAATTGGTCTGGGCGAAGGCAATCGGGGGGACGGGTGCGGACTCCGGAACTCACGTGGCTGTCGACGGTGCGGGTCATGTCTATAGCGCAGGATACTTTGAGCAATCGGTCGACTTCGATCCAGGCGCTGGCACGGTGGAACTGGCCAGCGCAAGTGCGACGGAGGTTTTCGTCGTCCGTTTTGATCCCGATACTGCGTCCCCCGGAGTTGCATCGATCATTCCCGCCATTGAAGGGCCTTCGAACGCCAGCGCAATCGACTTTACGGTCACCTTCAGCGAGGCGGTGCTGCTGTTCGATGGGCCGGAGGATGTGGTGGTCACCCACGCGGGTACGGACAGCACGGGAATCGCGATCACCGGGGGGCCGGTCGTGTACACGGTTTCTGTTTCGGGAATCTCCGGTGACGGGTCGTTCACATTGGCGGTCTCGGAGGTGGCGGATGTGCAGGACGCGGCGGGAAATCTCGTGTCCGAACGTGTCGACAGTGACGCCGTACTTATCGACAACACGCCACCGATGATTACCGTCGTTGACGCCACGGGGCCCGCCAATGTGGTGGATTGTGGCGGTGTCTACTCGGACGCCGGGGCGACGGCCTCGGATGGCTTGAATGGCGCACTCGAAATCGCGGTTTCTGGGGCCGTGGACTCGAATACGCCCGGCGAGTACATAATTACCTATTCTGCGCTCGACGCCGCCGGAAATGAATCGACGGCCACGCGCACCGTGGCCGTGCTCGACAATTGCACGGGCGGCGAGGAAGCCGATGCGATCATACAGGCGTTGCTCGATGGATTCTCGACCGCTGATGACAATGGCGACGGCGTCTTGAGTTTCGCCGAGGCATCGGGATTTCAATCGGCGCTGACGCAAACTCTCTTCGACGCGTGGGATAGCGGCAACGACCAAGTACTGAGCCGGGCTGAGTTGAGGGCGGTGGCTGGAGGCGCCTCCGGCTGCACCTGGCCAAGGTCCGGAATGGCGACGGGTTTCCGCGAGCATCTGGGGGGTATATTTCTGCTGGGCCTGAGCCTGGTGGTGCTCCTGGCCGCCACGGGACACGGGAAGTACAAGTAGGATACAGAGGGTTCTTTCTACCAGTTCTCGTTTGCTGCGTGGTTTTGACCCGGCTTTCTGCGGTTGCGCCTGCAGGGGCTTCTCACGCTGCACCCGTACCGCTATCTTCAGGTTGTCGCTGTCTGCCATGCAGACCAGTGTTTTGTTTTCTTGTGCTGCCCCTCAATGAAAATCCCGACTTTTCGTCTCCTCCGTCGTCAATCTCGTCTCGGGTATCCACAATTCCTCCGCCACCAAATGCGTGACGCCGGACTGGACCTGTAATTTCCCTGTTACGCCGATGAAGGATTGGGTCTTAACCAGGGTGCGGTGTTGTTTGTAGACCCGCTCCCAGACGACGAGGTTGACGAGGCCGGTCTCGTCTTCAAGGGTCATGAAGACGACGCCGGCGGCCGTGCCGGGGCGCTGGCGGCAGATGACGAGGCCGGCGTAGCGGGTGCGGGTGCCGTTTTTCATGGCGGCGACGCGGGCGGCGTCGGGGAGGCCCTGTCGCGCGAGCGTCTCGCGGTAGGGCGCGATGGGGTGGCCGTGGGTGCTGTGGCTGGTGTAGGCGTAGTCCCAGTGGATGGCTTCGGCGCGCGTAAGGGGATCGAGGTTCGCCTCGGGCTCGGGCGTGGCCAGGTCGAGGTCGGCGTGGAGATCGCGGTCGAGGCCGAGGGCGCTCCAGAGGGCGCTGCGGCGGTCGTCGCGGAAGGCCGCGAGACCCCCGGCCTCGGCGAGACGCACGAGGCTGCCGTGGGGCAGGCGCGCGCGCCGGGCGAAATCGTCGAGGGAGGTGAAGGGGGCCTCGGCCCGCGCGGCGAGGATGCGGCGGGCTTCGGATTCCTGAAGGCCCTTGACGAAGCGGAAGCCCATTCTAGTGGACAGTTGACAGTTGATAGTTGATAGCTGAAAATGAGGAGTTGACAGTTGATAGTTGACAGTTGACAGCGAGTAAGAGGCCGCGCTGTCTTTGTCCTTTAAGTCCCTTCCGTCCTTTAGGTCCTTTGTCCTTTCCCCCTCCAGCGTGCAGTCCCAGTCGCTGTAGCGAATATCAATCGGGCGTACCTCCACATCGTGGCGCTTGGCGTCTTCCACCAGCGTGGCGGGGCTGTAGAAACCCATGGGCTGGGCATTGAGAAGCGCGGTGAGGAAGGCCGCCGGGTGATGCTGCTTGAGCCACGCGGTGGCGTAGGCGATGAGGGCGAAGCTGGCGGCGTGGCTCTCGGGAAAGCCGTATTCGCCGAAGCCCTGGATCTGCTCGAAGACGCGCTCGGCAAACTCCCGGGCAATGCCTTTTTTCATCATGCGCGAGATCAATCGGTCGCGGTGGCGCAGGATGCGCCCGCTCTTCTTCCACGCGGCCATATCGCGCCGGAGCTGGTCGGCCTCGCCGGGGGTATAGTCGGCGGCGACCATGGCGAGTTGCATCACCTGCTCCTGGAAGAGCGGAATGCCCAGCGTCTTCTTCAGTACGGGCTCCAGGCAGGCGTGGGGATAGGTCACGGGCTCTTCGCCGTTGCGCCGCCGCAGGTAGGGGTGCACCATGCCGCCGGTGATGGGGCCGGGGCGGACGATGCTGACTTCGATCACGAGGTCGTAGTAGTTCTTCGGGCGCAGGCGCGGCAGCATGGCCATCTGGGCGCGGCTCTCGATCTGGAAAACGCCCACGGTGTCGCCCTGCTGGATCTGCGCGAAGGTGGCCGGGTCTTCCGGGGGTATCGTGGCGAGGGTCCAGGTCTCGCCCGTGTGCTGCTCGATCAAATCGAAAGCGCGATGCACCACGTTGAGCGCGCCGAGGCCCAAGAGGTCCACCTTGAAGAGGCCGAGTTCCTCGATGTCGTCTTTGTCCCACTGGATGACGGTGCGATCCGCCATGGCGCCGTTTTCGATGGGCACCAGCGTGCTCACCGCCTCGTGGCCGAGCAGAAAGCCGCCGGGGTGGATGGAGAGGTGGCGGGGCACGTCCTCGATCTCCTGGGTGAGGCGGAGGAGGTGTCCATGAACGGGATTGGCCGGATCCAGGCCCGCCGTGCGCAGGGTGTCGTCGGTGGGGAAGTCATGATGCGAGAGGAGCCGCGCGAGGCGTTCCAGGGCCGTTTCGGGCAGGCCGAGGACCTTGCCTACGTCGCGCACCGCGGAGCGCGCGCGGTAGCGGATGAAATTGGCCACCATCGCGGCGTGCGTGCGGCCATAGTGCTGGTAGACGTGCTGGATCGCTTCCTCGCGACGGCTGTGCTCAATGTCCAGATCGATATCCGGCGGTTCGTTGCGCTCGCGGGAGAGGAAGCGCTCGAAGAGGAGCCCCATGCGCACGGGATCGACCGCCGTGATGCCGAGGCAATAGCACACGGCGGAGTTGGCGGCGGATCCCCGGCCCTGGCAGAGGATCTGTTCGCGACGACAGAACTGGACGATTTCCCACATGGTGAGGAAGTAGCCCTCGAACTGGAGTTCGTGGATGAGCGCCAGCTCCTTGTCCACCTGCGCGCGCACATCGTCGGGAATGCCCTGGGGGTAACGCCCCGCCGCGCCCGCATAGGTCAGGTTGTTCAGGTGTTGCGCGAGATCCGTGTCGCCCGGCAGCCGCTCCACGGGATAACGGTAGCGGATTTCGCCGAGGGAAAAGGTGCAGCGCGCGGCGATGGCGACGGTCATTTCCACGGCCTCGGGATCGTCGGCATAGAGATCGGAAAAGCCCCTCGGCGCGCGGAGGCTGTGTTCGTCGTTCGGGTGGATCACCGTGCCCGCCGTGGCCAGGGTAACGCCGCGCCGGAGGCACGCGAGGACATCCTGCAGGGGCCTTCGCGTGGGCGTATGGTAGAGCGTTTCCATCCCGGCGACGAGGGGGAGTCCGAGGGCCTTCGCCCGCTCGCGAAGACGGTGCTCCCGGCGTCCATCGGCGGCCTCGCGATGGCGCGTGAGGAGGGCGTAGAGGCGATTGCCAAAAGCCTCCCGCAGGAGGTCGGCTTCTCTGCCCGGCGGCGCCTCGGCAACGATGCGACTTCCCGCGCCGCCCCACAACGCGATGAGCCCCTCGGCACGTTCACAGACCTCGCTCCACGTCACCTGGCTCTGCCCCTTGGGTGAGCGGAGTCGCCCCGTGGAGATGAGCCCGCAGAGATTCGCATAGCCCCCGCGATCCATGGCAAGCAAAACAATCCGGGAGCCATCCTCGATAGAAACTTCCGCGCCCGCGATGAGGTGGACGCCCAGCTCCTGCGCGCGCTTGTGGGCGCGCACGAGGCCATAGACCCCATCGCGATCCGTGAGCGCCAGAGAGCGAAGGCCCAGGCGGTGGGCCTCCTCCACGAGTTCGTCGGGGTGACTCGCCCCTTCGAGGAAGGAGTAGACGCTCTTGCACCACAGCGGTACGTAGGGAGTTGATAGTGGATAGTGGATAGTTGACAGTTGACAGTTGACAGTGGACAGCCTGGAGGAGGAGCGGGTGTCCACTGTGTCCTTCAAGTCCTTCAAGTCCTTCAAGTCCTTTAAGTCCTTTAAGTCCTTCGTCTCTCCCCGCTTCCACCCGCCGCTCATTGCACTTCCCCCTGCAGAAACCAGCGTCTCCGTTTCAGATCGTGGTAGATCCAGAACCACCGGCCATTCCGCGTCCGCACATAGTAATAGGCCCGCGCCACCTCCGCGCGCCACCAGCCGCCCGTGATGAGCTGAGGCCCGATCACCTCTTCCACCGGTCCTTCGCTTACCCCCGCGATGAGCCAACCGTCGGGCTCGTGGCGGTCCCGCGGGGGCAGGGGCATGGCGGGCCGGTAGATGCGGCGCACCAGCGGCAAAGTGGCGGGCGCGCCGGGCCGGGGACGGGGTAGATCGCTCAGGCTCTCCCAGCGATATTGCGCCTCGGGCAGATGGCCCGCACCCAGGCGCGCCACCATCACGGCGTCGTTGCCCAGCTCCGCGCGGATCTGGGCGAAGGCCCGGCGGGCCGCCTCCGCGTTGCGCCGGGGCGCTTCCTGAAAGAGATCGACCTGGTGCTCCGTGATGGGCTTGCCAGCCGCGCTGGCCCAGAGCTCCACCACGCCCGAGGGGAGGCGGAGCTGCTCCAGGTTCAGCCGCACCAGACTCAAAATCTGATTCGCGTCGCGCGTGGGCGCGGCGGGGGAGATCTCGCCGCGCTCCTCATCGTTGTTGTCCAGCGTGAAGCGCCAGTAAAACGTCTCCAGCAGTTCGTGATACTCCGCCAGTTCCGACAGCAGCGCCCGGAGCAGATCCGCCAGATAGGCCAGCAGCCGCCCCGCGTCGCTCTCGGGATAATCCAGCATCAGGGTGCACGTCGCGGGATCGCGCGGGGGCAGGGGCTGAAGCGGCCGCCAGTCCGTGCCCTTCGCCAGGCGATAGAGGGCCTCCGCATCCGCGCCGAAGCGCTTGCGCAGGCCCCGATCCGGCAGGGTGAGAAACTGGCCGATGGTGGAGACGCCCAGCTTGTAGAGCGTGTCCTGCAAGTCCGCGTGGAGGCGCAGGCGGCTCATGGGCACGCTGTTTACGTGGGCCTGCTCCTCCGCGGGCGTTGCGAAGACGATATTGTCCGCCCGCGAACGGGCCGCCGCATAACTTCCGAAGCGCGTGAAGCCCACCGCCACCGTCGCGCGAAACCCCGCCTCACGAAAATCATCGCGCACGGCCTCGGCCCAGCCCGTCAGACACGGATAAACCACGCCCATGCCCGAGACATCGGCCCAGAAGACACCCGCCTCGTTCGGCGCGGGCTCGATGCGCGGACTGAAATTCCACAGGCGCCGCGTAAGATCGGCCACCGCCTCTTTCACCGCGATCTCGTCCACTTCCCCGCCGCGCAACTCCGCCGCCAGGGCGAGCCCGGCGGCATAGCGCATACCGGGGAAGATGCGGAACTCCCGCGCGGCCGCATTGGTCCACTGGATCACACCATTGGGCTTGTCCCGATCCACCACCACCATCGGGTGCTTCCGCCAGTCCGGGTGGCTGCCCGCCAGCAACTGGAGCGGCAGCGCCGGGCAATTAACACAGGCCGTCCGGTCCATGACGCAGCTCCTGATGGGTCCAGCCCGGGGTTTGGCGTTTGTCCTTCACGGCGCGCAATTCGCAGGAGAAGCAATCGTGGCCCGTGCGACGTTTTTGTGTGGTGCAGCGCAGCGAAACCAGGGAGCCCCGCGTCGCCGTCTCGCCCGGTGCGCGCAGGCACACCAGCCCCGTGTGGTGCTGATGGGCCAGGCCCGCCAGCCGCGTCTGGAGCGCCAGCGGGAGGGCCTGGCCATCGCCATCGAGCACGATCAGGGCAAAGCTGCCCGAACGCAGCAGGGTATCGGCCGCCCGCGCGGCTTTCGTGGCATCCGGCGCGCGTACAATGGGCAGGGCGGCCAGATCCACGCCCGCCGCCGCGAAATCCGGCGGGAAAAAGATGCGCTGAGGCCCCGCGATCCACGCGGCATAGCCCTCCGCGGCCTGCACCTCGCGGATAAGCCCGGCCAGCAGACTCAGGGCCGCCGTGCCCGATTCCGGGTCGGGATCAAGGGCAATAAAGCGGCCCGCGATCATGTCGAGCCCCCAGATTTTCGGCGGGGCGGCAAGCCTTCGGTGGGCCAGCAACGTGCTGGCGCTGAGGATCTTAGAAGATGAAGGACTGATGGTCGCGGTGGCCATGGCGGGCTCCTCGGGGGTGAAAATCACGCTTGACTTTTTTCTTTATTTTACTGAAAATAAATTCAGTTGTAAAGAAAAGATTGATTGGCGTGTTGAAGACCCCGAACAAGGACCAAGGACCTAAAGGACAGAAGGGACTTAAAGGACAAGTAAACCATTATATACTACACTATTTATCAACTATCAACTATCAACTATCCCTTGTCCTTTAAGTCCCTTCCGTCCTTTAAGTCCTTCGTCCTTGAACCAAGAAAGGAGCACCCCATGTCCCAAAGCTTCCTCCCCAAACACGGCGGCTACCGCAACCTCAGGTCCTACCAGAAAAGCGTCATCGTCTACGACGCCACCGTCTACTTCTGCGGGCGCTACCTGAGCAAGCGCGATCGCACCTTCGATCAGATGATCCAGGCCGCCCGCTCCGGCAAGCAGAACATCGTCGAAGGCAGCATGGCCTCGGGCACTTCAAAAGAGACCGAGCTGAAACTCACCAACGTGGCGCGGGCGAGTCTGGAGGAACTGCTGGAAGACTACCAGGACTTCCTGCGCGCGCGAAACAGTGGGGAGTGGCCCACCGACCACGCTTACACGAAACGCCTGCGCGTCCTGTGTCGGAAGCCCGATGGAGACTACGAGACCTTCAAGAAAGGAATAGAGCACGAAGATCCACTGATCAGCGCGAACGTGATCATCGGACTGATCCGCGTTACCTGCTATTTGCTCAACCGGCAGATCGCCCAGTTGCAGGAAGCCTTCGTAGAGCAGGGGGGCGTCCGCGAAAGGATGAGCAAGGCACGCCTGGAGCGCCGCGCGGAGCAACAGCGGGAAGATCGAGATCGCGAGGAGGGACGAAGGACTTAAAGGACGGAAGGGACTTAAAAGACCAGAGACACCAGAGACACCAAGGACACCAAGGACACCAAGGACACCAAGGACACCAAGGACACCAGCAGCCGCGTACCTTGTCCTTTGTCCCTTAAGTCCCTTCCGTCCCTTAAGTCCTTCGTCCTTGAAATCCTGGCCGCGTCCCTACACCGCCAGCTCCATCGCAGGCTCGCGCGTGTAACTCAAAACCCCAACCCCATTCCACCACAGTCCCCGGTCGCCGTTGTAGCGCGCGGGAAGCTCATACAGCAACCGCATCCGGCTATCCGACTCCGCCACGGCCTGAAGGGTTCCGTCCTTGGCGTAAGATCCCGAATCAGGCGCCAGACGCCAGTCGTCCACCAGAATCAGCGCCTCATCCGCCAGAAAAGGCTCCACGAGCTTCATGGCCAGATACTGGCTCTCATAGTCGTGTCCGCCATCGTAAAAATAGAGGCCGATGGGCTGCCGGATGATTCCCGGATTGAAAATCTCCCGAAAATCGCCGTTACAGAAATTGACCCGGTTATACAGGCCATAGTGTTCCAGATTGGCCTTCAGCACCGGAAAGGAGTTCTCCTCAAACTGGGAAAAGTTGTCCACGGCGTAGACCGATCGTTCCGGGTTACCAATCATGGCGGAAAGGAGGCTCTTGCCCATATACGTGCCCACTTCGAGGTAGGCCTCCCCCTCGGGGAGCAATGAAAAGGCCAGATTGAGCAGGCGCTGCTTCTTCAGCGACAGCATCCCCTGCACATCCGGGCAAAGATCATGCATCATCTGGACTTTCACATCCAGCAGGAAATCGTCCGGCTGATTGCGCCTGGAACCATTGAATTCAGTCCAGAAGGCCCTGCGAAAAGCGTTGGTATCCATGAGGTTTGCTCCGTTCCCGGCGGAAAAATGCCGCGCCGTGACGGATCTATCGGCAAGAGAGGATGGACGCTTTAGCAATCCCCGCCGAGCGCCGTGTCGAATCGGAAACTGGTAAAAACACACGATTCTCGATATACTGTAATCCTTAGGGGGTGAACAAAAATATCCGGAAGCTTTCCCGTGTCTCCATATGAAGAGGTGTTTGACCTTATTCCCGACGCGTTGCTCCTCGTAAGCGGCGATGAAACGATAATCCAGGTAAACCCCCCGGCCGAGCGGATTTTCAAGCGTGCGGCTTCAGACATGGTGGGAACTCACCTCCGCGCCTGGCTCGAATCCCCGACCGAGGATGAGCAAATCACCCGCGGCATGCGCGGCGGTGTGGGCTTTTCGGTGTCCACACAGCGCATGCGGTTGAGCGACGGGCAGCGCATCCTCTACATCGTCCGGGAGTTGTCGGACGGCCCCGCGCTGGCCGAGTCCGAATTTGGTCTGGTCTTCAATGCGACACAGGATCATATAGCCCTTCTCGAAGTGTACGGAAATTGCCGATTCCGCATCGCGCGCATCAATCACGCCATGGCCTCGGCGATGCGGAAACACGGCCTGATTCCGGAGCCCGGACGCATCCCTGGTCTGGATCTGGAATCCTTTCTCCGCACTTCCTGTCGATTGGACGAGGCCACCATCACCCGGATTCTGGCCCGTTTCGAAAAAACGGTGTGCTCGGGCGAGACACTTCACTACGAAGAGCGCCTGCCGTTACTGGGCGGCGCCCACATGGTACGGGAAAATCGACTCACGCCCATCCTCGATTCAAACGGCGCCGTGTCGAGAATTCTGCTCGTCGGGCGTGACATCACCCAGCGGAAAATTATGGAAGAATCGCTCCGCGAGAGCGAGACTCGATGGCAGTTCGCCCTGGAGGGCGCTTGCGACGGCCTCTGGGACTGGAACACAGAGTCGGGCAAGGTCTATTTCAGCAGGCAATGGAAGGAGATGCTTGGATACAGCGACTCCGAACTCGAAAACGACTACAAAACGTGGGAAGACCGCATCCACCCCGAGGATCTCGAACGGGTCAGAAGGACCATACGGGCCTATCTTGATGGACTGGAGCCCTATTACACCGTCGAGCACAGGCTGCGCTGCAAAGACGGAAACTACAAGTGGATCCTCGCCCGGGGCAAAGCCCTTGACGGAACCGAGAGCGACCGCCCCGTTCGCATGCTCGGCACACACACCGATATCACCGGCATCAAAGAGACGCTCCATGCACTCCAGGAGAGCGAGAGCCGCTTCCGGGCGCTGATCGAAGATCTCGACGTGGGCGTCGTGCTTCAGGATCCGAACGACCAGATCCTGCTGTCCAACGAGGCCGCGGGGCGCATTCTGGGTATCGAGAATCCCGCCATGGAAGGTATCAGCTCGCGCGATCCCCGCTGGCAACTGGTGAATGCCGACGGGTCACCGCTGATGCCCGAAGATGTGCCTTCCGTGATCGCGGCGCGAACCGGACAGCCCGTAAAGAATGCGATCCTGGGTTCGAGCAACATCGCCACGGGCGAGCGCCGCTGGCTCCAGATTTCGGCCACGCCCCGGTTCGATGCCACGGGCCGCCTTCTCCATACCCTTGTTACGCTGATCGATATTACCGCGGCGCACAAGACCGAGACAGCCCTGCGGGAAAGCGAGGCGAAAGAGCGCCACCTCAACGAGCGCTTTGCCCTCGCCGCCGAATCGGCCGGCATCGGGGTCTGGGGATACGTCATCCAAGAGGACCGCCTGGAATGGGACGAGAACATGTACCGAATCTTCCAGTTGGATCCGGCAACGCCATCGGTGGTGGTGGGGGATTTCCAGGCCCGCGTGCATCCCGAAGATCTGGATCGGGTAAACCATGAAGGCCTTTCCGCCGCGGCGCAGGGCCGTCACTATCAGTCCGAATATCGAATTCTCTGGCCCAACGGAGAAGTGCGACACATCAAGTCCTACGGGCGCATGATTCTCAACGAGTCCCGCGAGACCGAGCGTGTGGTGGGTGTCTGCTACGACGTTACCGTCCAGCGAAAGCTCGAAGAGCAGTTGCGCCATGCCCAGAAAATGGAAGCCGTGGGACAACTCGCGGGCGGCGTCGCTCATGACTTCAACAATCTTCTTACGGTAATCAACGGATACTGTGAAGTGCTCCTGCTGGATGAGCTCGGCGGTGACCCGACGGTCCGGGCACAAATCGAGGCCATTCACAAAGCGGGGGAGCGCGCCGCCCTGCTGACCCAGCAGTTGCTCGTGTTCAGCCGCAAGGCTCCCTTGAAGCCCGAGATCGTAGACTTGAATCAACTCGCCCAGGAATCGGGAGCCCTGTTGAGCCGTCTGATCCCTGAAAGCATTCACATTTCCTTCGAGCTCTCGCCCGCGGCACTGTGTGCGACCGCGGACCGAACCCAGTTGGAGCAGCTCGTCATGAATCTGGCCCTCAACGCCCGGGATGCCATGGAAGAGGGCGGAACCCTCACGATCGCTTCCCGCGAATGCGTGTTCGACGAAACGAACCCCTGTACCGATGCGGAATGTCCCCCTGGCGTCTATGCCTGCCTCTCCATCCGCGACACGGGCTGCGGTATTCCACCCGAACATCTGGCCCGTCTTTTCGAGCCCTTCTTTACCACCAAGTCCGTGGGCAAGGGCACCGGCCTGGGCCTCGCCACTGTTTACGGCGTCGTGCAGCAGTGCGGTGGCGCCATCGGCGTCCAGAGTTCCCCGGGCTGCGGTACCTGCTTCAATGTATACCTTCCGGAGGCCCTTCCCTCCGAGACAGTGTCCGGAGAGGGAGCGACTCCAGAGCGCCGTTTGGGCGGTAAGGAGACGATTTTGCTCGTAGAAGACGAGGATTCCGTGCGCGAGGTCACCCACAAAGCCCTCGTGATGCATGGATACACCGTCGTCTCCGCCACCAACGGCCCCGAGGCCCTCAAGACTTTCGACGAGTACGATGGTCAGATTCATCTGGTGCTCACGGATCTGGTGATGCCGGGGATGGGGGGTAGAGAACTTGCCGTCGTCCTCCTGCGACGCGACCCGCGGCTAAAGATTATCTTTGTAAGCGGCTATGAAGGGCATTCCCTGGGCCTGGACGCGGCCCAGAGCGACGCCGGAAACTTCGTCCAGAAGCCGTTTCGTCTATCGACACTGCTGTCCAGCGTACGGGATCATCTCGACGCCTGAGGCTTGTCGGCGATGGAAGAGCCATTGGGGAATTTCGTTGTGAATTCCAGGGAGACCGTCGTACCATGAGGGAGCCGTGTGTCGTCCAGTCACGCGAACGCTTGTGAGGCTGTCACCCTTGGGAATTCGACTATGCTGGGAATTGTCCGCTTAATTTTCCTTCGGTCATTGTTGCTGCTTGTCGGCTCGCTGCTGACAACAGGCACTTCGGCGGAAGCCGCGACAGACATCCAGGCCGGGGGCGCATCCATCATCATCACACCGCCCGTGGGAAGCTGGCAACAGGGCGCCGGCGTTACGAAAAAGGGCGAACGCATCCTCGATGAGTTGGAAGCAAACGCCCTCTACCTCAACGATGGCGTCACCCCATTGCTCTTGCTCAGTTGCGATCTGGTCGGCCTCGATCTGGCCACGGTAACGCCCATCCGCCAGGCAATCGCCGCGGAGACCCCCGTGCCCGAGCGCCAGGTCATCATAACCTGCACCCACAACCACTCCGGTCCGTCGCTCGTGAAAACCAACTTCTACATGCCCGTGGACGATGCCTACATCGCTTCCCTCGGGCCGAAGCTTGTCCAGATCTCGAAGGCGGCCGTGGCCTCCGCGAAACCCGCAAAACTCGGCTGGGGGAAAGGCCGCGCCCAGATAGGCTACAACCGCCGCGTTTGCTGGGAGGATGGCTCCCACACCATGCATGGCGACACGAAGCGCCCCGACTTCGCCGGCCTGGAAGGGCCGGATGATCCCGACCACCTCGCGGTCTTTGCCCTGGACCTCGAAGGCCGGCCTGTAGCTGTCCTCTACAACAACACGTCGCACCCCACGAACTTCTACGGCGCGGGTCTTTTCTCCGCGGATTATCCCGGCGCAGCGCGGACCCTGCTTAGAAACGAGTTGGGCGCCATTCCCGTTCTCTACCTCAATGGCGCCCAGGGCGACATCAACATGGCCAACCTCCTCGAAGCCGAGCAGGAGGATCCCGAAGCGCGCATGGCCCGTGTCGGAAAAGTGCTGGCCGACGAAACTCTGCGCCTCTATCGCCAGGCGGAGTTTCATGAACGGGTCACCTTGGGCCATGAAGTGAACGATCTCGAGCTCGCGGTCCGCATGCCTGATCCGGCGACGCTGGAGGAAGCAAAGCAGGTGGTCGCGCGCATGGAAGCGGGGGAGATGATCCTCGGCATGCCCGGCATCCTCGCCTTCGGCACGGTCCACCTCCAGGAAACCTACGGGGCGAATCCCGTCGACACCATGCCGGTTCACGCCCTGCGCATCGGCGACGTGGCGCTCCTGACCCAGCCCTGCGAGCTCTACTGCCAGTTCGGAATCGACATCAAGCGCCGTAGCCCCACGCCGTTCACCGCCGTGGTCGGCCTCGCCGACGGCTATTGCGGCTACTGCCCAACCATCGCCGGGATCCTCGGCGGCGGCTACTCCGGCCAGCCCATCAGTTGGACACGCCTGGAGCCCTACGCGGGCTACAAACTCGTGGAAGCCGCCGGGCCGATGCTGAATCGCCTCTGGCGTGACGGCAAGGTGAGTCCCGATATCGATAATGAGCAATAGAGTATGGAGGTCCACATTCCCGTTATGGTAAGTATTCGCCATATCCTCAGCCTTGGATAAGAGGCGCATCTGACATCGCAAAAACACAACATGGGGACAGCCACCTATAAAAGAGGACTCCCTGACCGCCGCTACGAGTTCGCTCTGGAAACCAGTTCTAAGGTCGCCCTTTTGAACCGGGAAGCGCGCCGAAAGTGGCTTAACCTTTCAGGTTGAGACAAGGGCCGCTGTGGTGACGAAAGGTTTCGCCGTGCCGGGAGATTGGCCTCAGGCACCCGACAAAAGACGCGACGCACCATCGCCGGGCCCATTTCAATCAACGTATGTTTTGCATTAACCCGGAGGGTTAATTCGCCTCCGGCGAACTTGCAGTCCACTTTCGGCTATCGTTCCTTCGTTGGAATATCGCGGGAAAACACGGGCAACCGGCTACGCACAGCGCCGAGACAACGGTTGACCATTCCTGTCATCTTTGTTAGACTGTCCATGCAGATTGCTTCACAGATTCCTATCCAAACACGGGCGCACTGATCGGAGGGCGAAAAGGTGGCAGGAGCACGGCGGCTCGCAAACAAGGACGTCGAGCATTGGTATACACTCACCGTGCCCGAGGCATGGGATTGCTCCTACGCCTCCGTTCGCCGCGACGCCACCCAGCCCAACGACGGGGCCACGAGGGGACTGTCCGGCGTTGATGCACGGACTTGCCAGGGTGACGTGACGGCGATCGACTCGATGTGTAGAAAGAACGACGCGAGCACAGGACTGTCCCCCGCTCTTGAAAACGCGGGACGGTTCCGCCACGGCGCATCAATGACCCGAACGCGTGGCGGGCTTCGGCGCGTCAGGAATTATGGGCTGGACACGGGGTGTTCTTTCAGTTGGTGGGGTTCTCGTGCGTTCAGGACGGTCCCGTCGATGCGTTTGATCGAAGCCATCCGGGGCAACCATGCCTCGCCCACCATCGAGGCGACCTATGCCTACACCTATGACGACGCGGACAACATGCTGACGAAGCAGGTGCCCTGGTACGACGACTTCGAGGATGGGAACATCACCGGCTGGTCGGGGCACACGACCTACTACTCCGTGACGGGCGGTGTGATAAAAAACACTTCGGATGCTTCGGTGCGGGAGCTTTACCTGACCGAAACCGATGCGGATCACGATCTGAGCTTCGACTATGTCCGCTACAGCAGCACGGGCAAAGCGGATGTGGTGCTCCGCACCGTCGGCGGGAATGACCAACTCTACCTGGAGATAAACCCCACCAATCTCCGGCTGCGCCAGGTGGACGGCGGCACCTTGTCCACGTTAGCCACCTACAATACGACCGTGGCCGAGGATGCCTGGTATCAGTTCCGCGCCATCTTGGACGGCACCTCGGTCAAGGTCTATTGGGGCGCGCAAGGTGCTGACTTCAACGAAGTCATTTCCGCCACGACTATGGAAACCACTACGGGCCGTGCCGCCTACATCAAGGCCCAGGCAAACTCCGAGCATGGCTTTGACAACATTCAACTCATCGCGGGCACCCGCAGCACCACGGAAACCTTCACCTACAACAACGCCAACGAACAGATTACCCACGCGAAGAATGGTGTCACCACGACCATGACCTACGACGACTGGGGCCGCCTGGCAACCCGAGATGACGGTACGCACGAGGCGACGTATGCCTATCGCTATGGCAGCAAGCTCTACAGCGTCGCTAGTGACTTCCCCGGCGAGGGGAATGTCACCTACGAGACCGGTGGTGATGGCAAGCGCCGAAGCCGCGTAACGGGCGTGGAGGAGGCGTGGTATAACTACACCGTAGGTTTCGATGTCTTGAGTACCGAGGGTGACGCGGATGGGAGTACGGGGGCGCTTACTATGACGAATGTAGTTGTCGCGCCCACAGCTAAGGTATCCGCGACTCTCGGTGATCTTGCGGGCACAACGCCAGCGAGCGGTAATGCGCGATGGTATGTCACGGATCACCTTGGAAGCACGCGAAGCGCATGGAATGTCTCCAAGGATTCTATCGGAACGTATGAGTTCGACCCCTACGGAGGCCAGTACGCTCGCAAGGGTTCGACCCTGGCCTCGCTCGCTGGTGCATACACGGGAAAGCCTTGGGACGAGATGTCGCGGTTGTTTCACTTTCCCTATCGGGATTATAGCCCGGATATGGCGCGGTGGACCATCCGCGATCCTCTGGGGATGGTGGATGGTCCGAATTTGTATGGCTATGTCAACTACAATCCAATGCGTTTCCGAGACCTTCTCGGACTCAAATTGTGCCGTTCCAAATGCCTGGAATTCCTTGATGATTGCATGTTGCGAGAAAAGCTAATTTTCTCTGCCGACATGCAGAACATATGGATTGAACATGTCGCCGAGGAGCTCGCAATAATTGTTGGCTGTTTTGCCGCGTGTAAGGGGCGCCCGATTTGCACAAAGCGTTGTATTGTGGCTGGCACTGCTGCCGCGACAGCGCTTTTTGCCGAAAAAGTAGCGAAAGCTCAACTGAAGTTTTTACAACGAACAAATCGATGCATGGATCTTTTTTCCAAGTGCTGGAAGAAGGCATGTCCAGACTGCTAAAAAGCGGGTGACTATTATTGGTGTTAGTTTGAGCGCTCGCGCCCGCAAGAGAACACTTGCGTTGTTTATGGTCGAGAGAAATAGTGAGGACTATGCCCATGGAGCACATCGGAAGTGCGAGAAGCAATGTTGTGATTTGGATGTTTGCAGCTCTCCTGCTGGTTGCAATTTTGACGATCTTGTGGTGGGGTCCGAAAGAGTTCGAGGCGAGGGTTCTCAATCAGTCCGAGAACGATATTCGTTTGTTGATGCTTGGCAGCACGCTGGCAGAAGTTGACTTCGATTCCGATCATATTCGACTCCTGGAAGTTAATGGCGCAATGAAAGCTGGAGAAACTAAGAAGGCTAGGACGCTGCCCTTGAATGTGGTGACGTTGAAATGGCCCCCTTCCGATACTTCAAGTGGGAATGCAAGTGTGTTGTCTCAGCCTGAATCGGAGTGATGCCTGTATTTCTTAGTGAGTGCGGTCAGTTGCACTCAGCATCTTTAAC
>JAEUWI010000059.1 GCA_016791475.1 Candidatus Hydrogenedentota bacterium | reverse complement strand
ACGGCAGAGCCTAATGAATTCTCACCGGCTGAGCCGGTGGATTAGCTTGGATTTAGAATAGTGAATTGAAATATCGGAATTCGATTTTGGAGCGCTTGCGCCTGCCATTTGGGTTTCAATTCCCTATTCTCTATTCTTAATTGGCCATTCCGCTCGCGGATTCACTATTCTCAATTCACTATTTCCGCCTCCGGCGGATTACTTCCATTTGATCCTCGCCACGTACACGGAATTGTCCGAGCCATACTTCTCCACACCGGCGGGCTGCATCCATTCGGCGACGGTGACCCAGGTTTCTTCATCGCTGACTTTGGTGACGGCGAAGTTGCCGAGTCGCGCGCCGCGCTGGGGGACGAGGATGCGTTCGGTGTTGCGGATCACGCACAGCTTTTCGGGACCGACCTGGGCGATGAAGAGGGGGGCGCGGTGGCGGAAGACGTGGTCGTTGTTGGCGCCCCGGCGGGTGTAGACGAGGAAGAGGCCCTTGTCGCTGGTGACCCAGTGCTGCTGGGTGTTGTAGCTGCCGAGCTCGGCGCCGTCGTCGAAGGTCCATTTGACGGGCGGATCGAAGTGTAGTCCGTCGTTGCCGCGGGTGACGTGCCCGGCTACATCGTTGCGCAGGGTGAGGAAGTATTGCCCGTTGAAGGCGGCGAGGGAGGGTTCGGCGAGGCCGCGCTCCACGTCGTAGTTGAGCATGTCGCCGTGCTCCACGTAGCGGAGGGTTTCGCCATCGAAGCGGGCGCGGACGACGGTGGCGCTGAAGGGTCCGGGGGCCGCGCCTTTGCAGTAGATGGGCAGGAGGATGTCGCCGTTGGGCAGGTCCACGCGCTGGGTGCAGCCGGCGCCGTTGTTGTAGAAGATTGGGTCGGCCGGCATTTCCATTTCGCGCCAGGGGGTCCAGGTGCGGGCCTCGGGGTCGTAGGCGGCGTAGGCGGTGGCGCGCGGCCGCTCGTCGACGATGGCGTTTTCCGCGTTGTACATGGCGGTGTGGCCCGTACCCAGGAGCGTGCCGCTGGCGGCGTGCCACATGGGCGTGAAATCGCAGACGACGGAGGTTCCGCCCAGGTCGTTTGGACGCCGCCCGAGGGTTTCGTGTTCCGTCGGCCCGCTCCAGGTCTTGCCCAGGTCGTCCGTGCGCATTTCGTTCAGCGCGTAGAATACATCCGAACCGCTGAGGAGCAGCTTCTGCATCGTCAGCACGACGGACGGGGTCTCCCCGGGAATCGTCCCCGCGCGGGGGTGCACCCAGCAGGTTTTTTTGTCGAAGCCGGCGTGGATGGTGTCCAATTGGATGTCGTAGTCAACAACTTCCACGGCAGAGACCGAGAAAACGCTGAACACCAGTCCAATGGATGCCACAGATCGAATCGTAATAGCTCTCATCGCTTCGCTCCAAGCTTTCTAGCGCCGTTCCGCGTCGGGAATCACACGTGCGTTCATCAACCCGGATGGGCCTCGGCGTGCAACTTCAGCCCGAGCGCGCCGACCACTTTCAGGATCGTGTCGAAGCTTGGGCTGTGATCGCCGGACAAGGCTCGGTAGAGGCTTTCCCGCGAAAGCCCGGCGTCGCGCGCCACTTGCGTCATGCCTTTCGCACGGGCGATGTCGCCCAATGCTTTTGCGACCGATGCGGCATCGCCGTCGGCTTCCTCAAGGACGGCTTCGAGATAGGCCGCCATTTCTTCCGGTGTCCTGAGGTGTTCTGCGACGTCATAACGGGTGGTGATGGTTTTTGGCATGGTTTTACTCCGGTAAATTGCGCCCCAGCTTGAGGGCGACTCTAATATCCCTGGCCTGGGTGCTCTTGTCGCCACCCGCCAACAAAATGATAAGCGTCTTCCCCCGCTGCTTGAAATACACGCGGTAGCCGGGGCCGTAGTCAATTCTCAATTCCGAAATGCCCTCGCCAATGGGCTTGACATCACCCGGATTTCCCGCGGCGAGGCGTTCGATTCGCGCGAGCACACGAGCCCGCGCCCGGATATCGGCCATGGTATCCAGCCAGGTCGCAAACTCGGAGGTTTTTCGAACTTCGAGCATAACATAACTGTAGCCCATGGGCTACACTTTGTCAATTCGTAATTCTCAATTCTCAATTCTTAATTCGAAACGCGACATACGCGTCGCCTTCGGCGGTGCCCATTTTCCCGCCGCCCGCAGCCACCACGACGTACTGCGTGCCGCCGACTTCGTACACACTCGGCGTGGCGTAGCCGCCGGCGGGCAGTTTGGTCTCCCAGAGCATGGCGCCGGTTTTCTTGTCGAAGACGCGGAACATTTCGTCTTTGGTGGCGGCGATGAAGAGGACGCCGCCTTTGGTGACGACGGGTCCGCCGTAGTTCTCGGTGCCGGTGGGTTCGTGGCCCTGGGCTTTGAGGTCGGGGGTGTCGCCCAGGACGGATTTCCAGAGGATCTCGCCGGTGTTCATGTCGATGGCGTTGAGGGTGCCCCAGGGGGGCTTGATGGCGGGATAGCCCAGGTGATCGACGAAGCGGTTGTAGCCGGTGAACTGGTATTGGGGCGGCAGGGCCTCGGCGGGTTTGTCGCCTTCGGCGGCGGGCGTTGCGGTGGCCGCTTCATCGGCCTTGTAGATGTAGTCGAGGACGGCCTTCATCTTGGCGGGATCGATGTGCTTGAAGCTGGGCATGAAGCCTTTGCCGGTCTGGGTGAGGGCCTCGGCGACGTCGCGGGGGGTGCGGGTGGCGATGCCCTGGAGGGCCGGGAACATGCTGAAGGGGTTGCCCTCGCGGTTGACGCCGTGGCAGAAGAGACACTGCTGGGCATAGACCATGGCGCCTTCCTGCAGGGCGGGGTCGGCGCCGAGCTGGTTGATGTCAACCATCTGCAGGATCCAGGGCATCTCGCTGGCGTTTACATAGAGCACGCCGCTCTCCGGGTCGGTCGCCGCGCCGCCCCATTCGCCGCCGCCGTCGAAGCCGGGGAACACGAGGGTGCCTTCGCGGCTGGGGGGTGTGAAGGGCTTCTTCTTGATGACGTCCCAGCGCTTGGTCACGTAGTCCTTCGACTCGGGGGTAATGTCGGTGATGTCGTTGAAGCCGAAGGCGCTGCGGGAGAAGCGGGGCGGCTTGGTGGGGATGGGCTGGGTCTTGGCGGCGAGTTCGCCGATAAGATCAGAAGGGGGCACGGCCTTTTCTTCAATCGGGAAGAGGGGCTCGCCGGTTTCGCGGTTAAAAAGGAAGACGTAGGCCGATTTGGTGATCTGGGCGACGGCGTCGATCTTCTTGCCGTCGTGCTCCACGGTCATGAGGTTGGGCGGGGCGGGCAGATCGCGGTCCCAGAGATCGTGGTGAACCGTCTGAAAGTGCCACTTGCGCTCGCCGGTGTTCGCATCGAGCGCGAGGAGGGTGTTGGCGAAGAGGTTGTCGCCGTGGCGGTCACCACCGTAGAAATCGAAGGCGGCGGAGCCGGTGGGCACATAGACGATGCCGCGCTCGGCGTCGAGGCTCATGCCGGCCCAGGAGTTGGCGGCGCCGGTGTAGGTGTAGGCTTCGGGGGGCCAGGTTTCATAGCCGAACTCGCCGGGCTGGGGAATGGTGTGGAAGACCCAGGCCTGGGCGCCGGTGCGGACGTTGAAGGCGCGGATATGGCCGGGGGAGGAGGGCAGGGCTTCGTTGGTGCGGAAGCCGAGGATGTAAAGGTCCTTGTAGACCACGCCGGGGGTGGTGGCGGCGACGGGGAAGTCTTTGCCGTCGTGGCCCAGGCCGAGGGAGAGGTCCACTTTGCCGCCCGCGCCGAAGCTTTCGATGGCCTGGCCGGTGGACGCGTCCAGCGCGTAGAGGTGGGAGCCGGCCGCGAAGAGGATGCGCCGCTCGGCGCCGTCGGTCCACCAGGCGAGGCCGCGACACACGGCCTTCTGGCGATCCGCCGGGGTGAAGGCCCATTGCTCCGCGCCCGTGGCCGCATCCAACGCGAAAACCTTCATCCACGGCGACACGCCATAGAGCACGCCGTCGATGATGAGCGGGTTGCACTGGATCTGGCCGAGCTTTGTGGCGTCGCCGCCCTCGCTGGCGTAGGTCCAGGCCACTTCAAGCCGGGTGGCGTTTTCCGGTGTAATCTGCGTGAGGGGGGAGTAGTGGGCGCTGTCCTGGCCGCCGAGATAGGCGGGCCAGTCGGTGTTTTGCGCGGCGGCACTCAGGGCGCAGAGGGAAAACAGACAGGCACTCATACGGGCATGGGTCATGGTCGTCGGGCCCTTTCGGCGCGGGGTTTCTTATGGGTCGTATGGGTCGTATGGGTCGTATGGGTCGTATGGGGCGTATGACCCCGAATCAGTCCGATCCGTCTGATCGGTCCGATCACCGGTCCCCCATTCACTATTCCAAATTCACTATTCCAAATTCCGAAGGACCCACGCGTAGATCGAATCGCCGATTTGCTGGTAGCCCGCGTCATTGGGGTGTACGCCATTGTTTAGGCGCGCAATGCTTCCCGTGTCGCGGGCGTTGGCGGGGCCTTCGCTTGCGGGATAGTTACGGTGACAATCCAAGTTGATATAGGCCGGGATCAGCGAGAGCCCTTCCGCCTCGTGGCCGCCGTAGGCCTCCACCATGCGCTCGAGCAGGCGATGCTGATTTTTGAGGTACTGCCAGCGGGTCTGGCCGTTGTTGTAATTCGCACCGAAAGCGTCTTGTGTGCCCGCGGGCGGCACGGGCGCGATCAGGCCCACGTGCGTGCTGGAATCGAAGGCGTGAATCATGCCGATGAGCTGGTCCATGTAGCTCAGGATGCCGTCGATGGTGGATTCGAGGTTATCGTCCTTCGCATGAAAGACATCGTTGCACCCCAGAAAGATCGTGACGAAATTGGGCGAAGCGCCGCCGTTGTAATCCGCGCAATAATGGCCGAAATCGATCTCCGGCGGGTTGTCCCCGTTCTTATAGACGAATGGGCTGCCCCAGGGGTGAAACACGCCGGTCCGGGGTGCGCCGGTGTAGCGGGTGGCGAATCGCTCCGCCGTCCAGCCGCCGTAGCCTTCGTGGCGGTTCAAGGGGTTGTCTTTGGGCTGGTGACTGCCCACCAGCGTGATCTTCGGGCTGTCGGGTGCGGCGCAATAGTCGAGAAGCGTCTGGGTGTACACCGAGGCGTGGGTGAGGCTGTCGCCGATGGCGAGGTAGGTCAGGGCCCTGTCTTTCCCCGTGCCCGCGCGCACCACCTGCACGACGGAATCCGCCTCGGCGATGACGGCGTTGTTGCCGTCGATCACGCGCAGCTTCAGGGCATAGCTTCCGGCGTCCTCCGCCGTTGGCGTGAAGGTCCAGCGCTCCGACTGCTGCATCCCCTTTTCACAGTCCACGTCGAAAACATAGTTCGCCGGATTGACCGCGAGGATTACGTTCTCGAAGTATAGGTTGGCCTCCACGCCGGGCACGGCGGGGATCACCGGCGGCAACAATAGGCGTACCGGACCCGCTTCGGCCCCCGCACGCAAAGCGGCACTCAACACGAACAACACCAAAAAATGCTTCCGCAACGACTTCACAGCACAATTCCTTTCGCGTTTCGATGAGACCAATCCCGACCCATGCTAACGCCCAAGACGATCAAAAGCAATCACACGAAAAATTTCCGTGAAATTCCGTGTGCTTCCGTGGTCATAACGTTTTGAACCACGGAACGGCACGGAATTTCACGGAAAAGAAAAGGCTGATTTTTTGCTGCGAACTTATCCTTACTTCGGAATCTCCGTGCGCAGGTGCATGCTTTTCAGCCGCGTGAAGGCCGTCAGGCCATAGTGCGAAAGCGTCGCGCCGCGGCCCGTATCTTTTACGCCGCACCAGGGCAGCGCCGGGTCCAGAAAATCGCAGCGGTTCATGAAAAAGGTGCCCGTCTCGATTTGCTCGCCGATCTTGATCGCGCGATCCACGTCGGAAGTCCAGATGGACGCCGTGAGGCCGTAGGGACTGTCGTTCATGTACTTGATCGCTTCGTCATCGCCGGAAACTTTCAAAATCCCGATCACGGGACCGAAGCTCTCCTCCTGCATCAGGCTGCAATCCTGCGGCGCATCGGCCACTAGCGCGGGCGCGCAAAAATAGCCCTTCGACGGCAGGATAAATTCGTCCGGCGACACCACGAGCCTTCCGCCCGCCTTCACGGCATCGTCCACCTGTTGCTTGAGGAAGGCCGGGGCGGCTTTGGAGGCCAGCGGGCCGATAGACGTTTCTGGGTCCATCGGATCGCCCAGTTTGTAGGCGCGCACGGCCGCCGCCGCCGCCTCCACGAAGCGATCATAGATCGGCGCCTCCACGTAGATGCGCTCCACCGCGCAGCAGGACTGGCCCGCGTTGTAGAACGCGCCGTCGATGCAATTGGCCACCGCCCAGTCGAAATCCGCGTCGGCGCAGACATAGGCCGGGTCCTTGCCGCCCAGTTCCAGGCCCACGTCGATAAAGCGATCCGCCGCGCTGTGGTTCACCTGGCGACCGCCGGAGACCGAGCCCGTGAAGGATACGTGATCCACGCCGCTGTGCTGGATAAGCAGTTCGGTAACCTTGTGGTCCGCCGCCACCGCCCGCACCAGCCCTTCGGGCGCGCCCGCCGCCTTGAAGGCCTCTTCAAAGACCGTGCCGCACTTGGGGGTCTTGCTGGAGTGCTTCACGATCACCGCATTGCCCGCAAGCACGGCGGGGATCACGACGTTCACCGCGATCAGCAGGGGATAATTCCAGGCGGCGATATCGAGTACCACGCCCTTTGGTTCATGGCGGATATAGCGCGCGAAGCCTTCCTTGTGGGGGAGCACGTCGTCCTTCAGGGCTTCCTCGGCGATGGCGATCATGTGGGTTGCCCGGTCCACCAGACCATTCACTTCGCCCCGGGCCTGGCCGATGGGCTTGCCCATCTGGGCGGTGATATCCTGGGCGATGGCTTCCTGATGCTCCTTGAACCAGGCCGTCGCCTTCGTGCAGAGGGCCTGGCGCTGGGCGATGTGGGTGCCGCGCCAGCCCAGATACGCCGCCCGCGCCGACGCCACCACACCGTCCACCTCGCCCGCTGCAAGCCCCGCAACCTGAAACACAACTTCTTCACTGAAAGGGCTAATCACCGAAATTTCATTACTGCTCATGGGGTACCTCGTCGATTGCTTGCGGGGGAAAAGGGGCGGTCCCGGGCGGGTCCGCGGCCGGGAAGCCGACGGCGTCCAGGCGGGGACAGTATAGTGGAGGGGACGAATTTGCTTCAAACGGATTTTCGTTGAACTCCCATCACACAAGCGCTAGTATACCCCCTGTGAGGGTTCCCTCACGGGCAAACCAAATGAGAGAGACAGGAGGTTGTTGCATGGCTACGTTCCTACTGGGTACGGGTTCGCAAAAAAACCTGCGCCAGATTACCACGCTCCTCGAGAAGCACCTGCTTCGCACGGAAGGCATCCCCCGCAAGATTTCCGCCTGGTTCGGCACCTTTGCCTTCGAAGCCGAACGCCTGGAATTTGACGACCCCTTCACCCGCTTTACCGTACGCGTTCAGACCGGCGACCCGCTCGTCCCCGAGTTGGAGGCGCGTGCGGCGCGTCTCGCTCACGCCTGCACCGTCGAGAAGCAGGACGGCGTGGTTCAATTCTCCTTTGTGCCCCCCAGCGGTCCCGTGACCGAGGAAAGACTGTTGGCGCTTGACCAGTTCTGCGCAAAACTGCGAATCCCCGAGGTGTGGCGCGCGGAGGGAAGCAACTACCGCATCGACCGCATCAGCGTGGAGCTTCTTTTCCAGGCCATGGTCCAGTACAAGGCGAGCGACGTCCACCTCTCTCCCGGCGTCAGCCCCATCTTCCGCATCGACGGCGATACCCGCACCTCGGAGCTGATGGGCGCCCTTTCGGCCGTGCAGATTACCGAACTGATCCGCGAGATGGCCCTCGATGAGGCGTGGGACGAATTCGTCAACCACAAGCAGACCAGTTTCAACTTTCACCAGTCCGGCCTGGGCTATTCCCGCGTGTCCGCGTTTATCAAGTCGGGCGCGCCCCATTGCACGCTGCGCTTCCTGCCGGAAACGATTCCCAGCTTCGAGGATCTCCACGTCCCCCGCAAGACCATGGAGCAGTTGGCCAGTCTCCACCGCGGTCTGCTCCTCGTCACGGGCATGACCGGAAGCGGCAAGTCCACCACCGTGGCCGCCGTCATCGACTGGATCAACAGCACCCGTTCCAGCCACATTCTGACCATCGAGAATCCGGTGGAATTTGTTCACACGAACAAGAAGTCGGTGATTTCCCAGCGAAATCTGGGGATCGATGTGGACTCCTTCAATGACGCGGTGACCGGCGCGCTCCGTCACGACCCCGACGTCATTCTCATCGGCGAAATGCGCGACCCCGACACCATCCGCTCGGCCATCAACGCCGCCGCCACGGGCCACCTGGTGGTGAGCACCCTTCACGCCAATACCGCCGCGGAAGTGGTGAACCGTATCGTGAGCTTCTTCGACCCCGTCGAACGCGACCTGGTCAAACTCCAGTTGCGCGACTGCCTCAAGTGCGTCATCTGCCAGCGGCTCGTGCCCCGGATCGGCGGTGGCCGCGTGCCCGCGCTGGAAATGATGCTCAACGACGTTAAAGCGGTGGCCGACGGCATCATGGAGGGCAGCACCGATCACATCCGTATCGGCATGCAGCAGACCGTGTCCCACTCCTTCCTCTTCGAACACTACCTCCACAGTCTTTTCAAAGATGGGAAGATCGACATGGAGCATGCCCAGTCCTTTGCCACGGACAAGAGCATGTTCGACCAGATCCACATGGGGACCTATGCCGTGCCTCGGCTCGACGCCGTGCGCGGTCACTGAGCCGATCCGGCGTCCTTTCGATCAGCGGGCCGCAGAGGCCGCCGCGCCTTCCACCGCCGGGATATCCGGTGCGGAAGGCGCTTTTTCTTTTGCCAGCGCCGCCGCCTGCTTCTTCGCCAGGAATCGGGCCGTGTGCCGGGCGATTGCTTCATTACGGATCGAGACCGTGAGCGCGATGAGGAACCAATAGGGCTCCATGATGCGGACGATCAGAAACGAGATGGTTCCGATCGAGTGGACGACCAGCGCGAGCGTGGCGCCGAACATGCCCAGCGCGATACCCCGGGCCATCCAGTCCTCCGTCCAGCGGTAGGCCTCCCGCGTTGTTCGCAGGAGTCGCCATTGTAGAAACAGGAAGGTAAAAAGCCCCACGAATCCGGTCTCGAGCAATACGCGCGCGTATTGGCTGTCCAGCACCGACTCCCAGGATATACCCCCGCCAAACAAGAAGAACTCCGTGCCGAGGGACAAGAGGAAGGCCACCTTTCGCCAGACGTGAACCCGCTCATAGGTCGATTTGTCCACCTTGCCCAGCTCCTGGCCCGCGATCACCACTTCCTGCCCGCCTTCCTCCTGCACCGTTTTCATCACGCGCTCGATCACCACGTCGGGCATGATCACCGAGGAAAGCGCGAGGGTGATCGCCAGCGCGGCGAGAATGGCGTACTGGCGGCTCATCAGCGCGATCACCGTGATCCCGGCGATCAGCCCGCCGTAGGAGGCGCGGCTCAGCGTGTAGAGGAGGGGCACGAAACCGGCGCCGCACAGCATCAGAAACAGAAGCTTCTTCTTAAACCCCGGCGCCTGGATCAGCAAGCCCAGCGCGACGCACAGACAGACCACCAGGTAACCACCCAGGGTGTTCGGCTCCGTGCCCCCTTTTTCGAAGGGTGCGCTCACCCGGGGCGTCGTTCCGATGGAGTGCATGCCGAAAACGCTGACGATCAGCATCACCAGGAAAAACAGGGTCATGGGCGTGCGGAGATCCCGCGAGCGGCGCACCGAGTGGGCCACCATGAAAAAGATCAGGTAGAACTCCATCATCTTGAGCAACACGAAAAAAGCCGCGCGGCGATCCCACGCGGGAAGGCTGCGCTCGAGGGCCAGCAGTGTGGAAAAGATGCAGACGCTGAAGTAGGCGACAATCGCCACGTTGATCGGGCTCGGCTGCCAGAGGGTGAGACGGCCTTCAAAGGTGAGCTTGATCATCACGCCGATGAAAATGACCAGAATCAGAATGTCGTCATAGCGAATATTGACGTTGCGGTCGCCGCCCGATCCGGGGCGCAGCTCGATTTCAGGCGAAAGCAGCATGGCCACCAGCAGCACAAAGAGCCCCACCTCCACCCGGAGGACCGTGCCGCCGAACACCAGCATGCTGATGGACAGGGCGATGGTGAGGCTTTGATTGCCGAGGATCATGTGCTGGAGCACGAGGCCCACGCAGCAGATCACCATGAAGGCCGCAAAAATGGGCACTTCGAGCTGGCTCTCCGCGACTTCACCGCGGCCGATGCCCCGCTCTGAACGGAAGAATGGCATTGTTTTCAGCCTACCTGGGGCGCGGAACTATGGAGCGGGGGCTTTCAAGCCCCAGGAAACTCCCGAGCCCGCATGGCCAACCTGTTGCTCGATAGCCCGGGGTGGCGGCGGGCAGGCCCCCGCGCCACATCAAAAGTGGTACCATTTCCGCCGGCCCTGAGAACCGTCGTCATAGTAGTAGTAATAGTAATAGTAGTGGCGACGCGTCGTCTCCAGGCCGTTCACCACCACGCCCGCCACGTCCACCTGCGCCGTCGTGAGCAGCTTCTTCGCCCGCACCACCGTCTCGCGCCGCGCGTTATTCGTCGAAACGACCATCATGCACGTGTCCACATGCGTAGCCAGCAGCACGGGGTCGGTCACCACCAGCACCGAGGGCGCGTCGCAGATGACCAGATCGAACTCGTCGCCCAACTGGCCCATGAGCGCCGCCATGTGGTCGGAGCCAATGAGTTCCGAAGGGTTCGGAGGCACCCGGCCGCTGGAAATAATCCAGAGGTTCTCGATCCGCGTGGGGCGGATGACACTCTTCGGATCCAGCCCTTCGCGGAGCACGTCGGCGAGGCCCGGGCCCCGCTCCATGCGCAGCACGCGATGTACATTGGGGCGGCGCAAGTCCGTGTCCACGATCAGGACGCGCATGCCGCGATCCGCCATGGTCACCGCCAGGTTCACCGCCGTCGTCGTCTTGCCTTCGCCCGGCACCGCGCTGGTCACCATCACTGTTTTCGGTTTGAGCTTGATCGTGGCAAACTGGAAGTTCGTGCGCAGGGTCCGGTAGGCCTCGGAGATGGGCGATTTCGGATCGTGCTGCGTCACGATGCACGAGTCGATCTGCTCCTCGTCCACCGTGCTCACATAGGTCGCCCGGCGACGGCGTCCGCCCCGGGGCCGCCCGAAGCGCATCCGCGGGATCGTGCCGATCACCTCCAGGCCGATATACTCGTTCACGTCCTCGATGCTGCGAATCGACGTGTCGTTAAACTCGATCATCATCGCCAGGCCAAAGCTGAGCACCAGTCCCACCAGGCCGCCAATCGCGAAGTTGACCCAGCTCTGCCGCCCCGAGCCCTTGCCGGGCGTCGGCACCCCGCTGATCACCGAAGCCGTGCGCTCCACCGAACCCAGGCCGTGCTCGATATTCGCCCGGATCTCCAGCTCCTTGTCCGAGGCCTCATTGAGCTTCTGCTCGATATTGTCCACCTCGCGCGTCAACTCTTCGGAGGACATCTTCAAATTCACCAGCTCCGGCACCTGGGGGAGCAATTCGTCGCGCTCCTTCTTGATGGCGTTCGCCCGGATCTCGAGCCCCGTCAGTTGGAGGCGCAGGTCGATCTGCTGCTGGTAGATGTTTTTTCGCTTCGTCCAGATATCGCTGCCGCCGGGGATTCCAATCGACTTCTGGCGCTCCGCCTCCATGATCAGGCCCTGGGTCTCGGCGATTTCCTCCTCCAGCTCCAGAAGCCGCGGCCAGGTGGGCTGGTAGATGGCGCTGAGCGACATCTTTTCTTCCAGCAGCCCGTCCAACTCCGCGAAGAGTCCCGTCACCATGTTGTCGCTCGGTTGATTCAGCGACTCGGAAAACTGCTCCGCCGCCAGCTCCAGTTCCTTGTCCAACTCCGCCAGTTTCTGTTTCACCGTCTCACGGGTGGATTCGGATTCGCTCAGCGCGTGCTCCATCCGCGCCAGTTCCTGATCCACCGTCTCATAGGCCCGGAACCCATGCTCCTTCTTAAAGGCCAGCCGGGCTTCTTCCGCCGCCGACAGATCCGCGCGCAGCTTTTGGATGTGCTCCTTGATGAAGTCGTGCTTTTCCCGCACATCCTCCATGTGTACCTGGCGGTTCATCTCCATGAACACCCGCGTCGCATACTCCGCGATGTCCTCCGCCTCCCGCGCACTCTCGCAGCCCTGAACGTGGATCTCTATCTGATCCTTGCTGTCCTTGCTCGTCGAGAACTTGATCTTCCCGGCGACGCGCTGCGACTCCACCTTGAATTCCTCTTCCGTGGCCACATCGCTGCGCGGGCCGCCGGTCGCAATATCCCGCTGGATCAGCGCCCGGGCGACTTCCTCTGCCACCGCGGATTCGCTGGTCTTGGCCACCAGCGTGGCCGCCTGCAAGGTGGGCGAGCCGGCCGACTTCGGCGCCAACTGGGAATACTCCGTCGGCTTGATGATAAGCATGCCCGTGGCCTGATAGAGGGTCGGCGTGGTCTTGTGGGTCATCCACGTAAGCCCGCCGAAGGAAACCGCGCCGAGTATCGTGCTGAAAAGCAACAGCGCCCAGCGCTCTGAAAAGATATTCCAGAGAAACCGGAACTGGTTCTCTTTCGGCTGTCGCGTCCCCTCTTCAAGGATCGGCGTATCAATACTCGACATGGCCTATTCCTTGCGCACTTCCGCCCGAGATTCCAGCGCCGCGAGAAACGCGTCGTCGTGGCCAAAGCCCTGCAACTCCAGGCTGCGCTCCCACTGGATATCTTCCGGCTGATCATGGATGGTCGGCGTCACAAATATCATGAGCTCGCGGCTGGTCTTGCTCCGCTCCTGGTGTTTGAAGAGATTTCCGAAAATCGGCAGGTTGCCCAGGCCCGGAAGCTTCTGGATCACCGTGTGGTTGTCCGCCATCACAATTCCGCCAATCACCAGGGACTGGCCGTCGCGCACGATGCGCTGACTGTCGCTGCTGCGGACCGCGCGGACCGGAACGCCGTTGGAAACACCCACCGCGGTGGAGACCTCGGGCGTAAGCTCGACAAGAATATAGCGCCCACCGTCGGGGTCGCGGCGCACGTGGGGCGTCACGTCCAAAGTGATGCCGATTTCCAGAAAGCGGGTATTTGAGACCGATGAGAATCCCGCCGTGCCCAGTTCCGAATAGGGGAATTCCTCGATCATCCGGATAGAGGCTGGTTTGTGATTCACGGTGCCGATATAGGGCGAGGCGAGCAATTCCGCCTTGTCGTCCGCCACCAGCGCATCCAGCATGACCCCCAGATCGATGCCGCTGTTCATGTAGCCGAAGAACATCTGTCCCGCCGTGCCTACCTGCACCGGCACCTGAAGGCGCCGGTCAAAATTGCTTTCATCAATGAAGCGCCGCCCGCCCGCCGTACCCGTGCGGGTGGAGCTTTGCAGGGCCTCGTTCACGTTGGCGCCCGCATACTGGCGCATGGAGTTAAGCAGCGCATCCTGGCGGGGCGCCGGGCTGTAACCGCCCGCCGCCTCGTCGCCCTGCACGAACCAGCGGATACCCAGTTCCTTCGCCGCCGCCGTCTCCACTTCCACAATCTTCGATTCAATCAGGACCTGCGTAATCTGGGATTTCATCTCGTCCAGTTCGCGGATCACCGACAGCATGTTCTGCACCACCGCGGGCTCGTCGGTCAGGATCATGCTGTTCGTGTTCGGATCAAAGCTCACACTCCCTCCACCGCTCGACATCCCCGAGAGCGCCGCCTGGAGCGACTCCGCGTCCGCGCTGTTCAGCGGCACCACCTGGGTCTGCATCGAAGCCGTGCGCACGTAGCCCCCCGGAATCTTCTCGCCCTCCGTGCTCCGGGACACCGTCACCTTCGGGTTCTTGAGCACCGCCTTCAGCCCCATGGATACCCGGGCGCCCGCCTCTTCCAGCGAGAGTCCTTTGAGGGATACATTCCCGATGTAGGGCACTTCCACGTTGCCGTTCGCATCCAATTGCGTCGTCGTGGATAGCTCCGGTTGCCGGTGAACGTTGATAAAAACCAGATCGCCCGCGTCCAGGGCCGTGCCCGTCGCCGCCTTCGCTTCCGCCTCCGGTTCCTGCGACACGGCCGCGCCGCAAAGCAACAGGCCAACAAGCGAGAAGGCGGTTCTGAACGCTCTGGAAATCTGCATGACTTTTTACTCCACGGGTTACACCCTGGTCGGCCCGCGCATCCTTGCGCGGCGCCGCGGCGTTCTCATTGACTTTCGAATTCCGGGGCGGCGGCCGGTCCGGCGGCCGCCTCGGGGGCGGGCGCCGGGGGCACGAGCGCTTCGAGCTCCGCCCCGGGAATTTCGGCACGACCGGACTCATCCTGTGGAACCGGTATGGCCGATTCCACCGGCGCCACCGATTCCGACTCCGCCGGCGCGACGGACGCGGGCGCGGTTGCCGGCGCGGGCGGGGCGCCCTCGGCGGCGGGAACCGCGTCAGTCGCGTTGGCGTCCGTCTGCTCGGCAAAGGAGAGCCACTGAAGGCGCTCCTCAAGATTGCTCCGATCACTCGGGGCGATTCCCGGCACCTGAATAGCCCTCCGCCAGTACGACATCGCCATCTCCTTCAACTGCTCACGCTCCGCGCCGTCCCGTGCGGCTTCGGCCCGGCGCCGGAAGAGATCTCCCAGTTCCAGATAGTCCGATTCCGCGCTGTAGTTTCCGGGCAGCGTGGCCGACTGGAGGTAGGAGGTCTCGGCCTGTTCGTAGTTGCCGGTCATGCTGTAGGAGCGCGCAAGATAGCGCAACATGGACAGCGCCGCCGCCGGATCGTCCGCCGGTTTTACTTGATCGCGAAGCACGGCTATCGCTTCTTCGAATTGCTTGAGCTCGTAGTGCAGCCGCCCCATGATACTCAGTGCCCGGGTGCGCTTGGGGTGCTGGGGATAGTCTTCCGTAAACTTCTTGAAAAGCGCCAGCGCGCTCTCGTAGCGCTGCCGCGTCTCGTCCCAGGAGGTCGCCGGGCCAAGGGTCAGCGTGTGGGCGGCGCGGAATTCCGCGTCGGAGCGGCCCTTCTCTCCCGGCGCCATGCGGGACGCCAGTTGCAGATAGGTATGGGACGCCGCAAGATAGTTCTGATCCGACAACTCCCGCTCCGCCCGGACCGTCAGGTCCTCGTCCTGAAGCATCATCGGGCCAATCACGAAGGTCCAGAGGGTTCCCGCCAGACCGCCGAGTAATAGAAGGAAAAATACCGCCTTGACAATCTTTCTGCTCTTGCGGGCCACCCGTGAATGGCGGCGCGAGCGGCGGCGCGAAGGCGCGGCGCTGTAGTCGTAGTTGAAAGCCAGATCACTGTCGGGATTGGGAGCAATGGTCGGGGTCGCCTCCGTGGGGACCGTGTTTTCCGCCCGCTCGCGCATCCGGAGATCCAGGGCCGTAGGGGGAGCCTGTGTGCCCCCGTAACTCAAATCCTCCAGCGGTGCCGGCTCAAGGGGCAATGCCGCCCCTGGAGCCTTCGCCACGACGGGAAGGGGCGCCGGTGCGGCGGGCGGTGCGATTGGCGCGCGCTTCTCCAGCGCCTGCATCAGTTGCTCCGCTTCCGCAAGGGCGCCGCTCGCCGGGGACGTGCGCGACACCGTCGGGGCCGGCACGGATACAGCCGCCGGCGCTGAGCCGCGGACCGTCATGGAATCGAGCAGGGCGTCCCAATCATCGGAAATCCCCGATCGGGCCGCTGGTGCGTCGTCTTCCCGCGCGGGAGCCTCGGGTGCGACCGGTTCTTCCGGTTCTTCCTCGATGGCGTCCTCCGCCGCAGGCACATCGACTTCTTCCGGAGCCGCTTCCGTCGCGCGCCCCGAAAGAGAGGCCAGCAGCGCGTCGAAATCGTCATCGTCAATCTCGGCGGCCGGCGCCGACAGGTTTGCCGTGGGTGCGGAGGCTTCAGGCGCCTCCTCGGGGGCCACTTCACCCGGCTCCGTTGCTTCGTCTTCGATCTCGAGATCGGTCTCATTCGCCGCGTCGGAGGTGCCTTCCGGCTCCACCGTATCGGCGGCTTCCACGCCCATGACCGACTCAAGCTCCTCCACCAGCGCCAGCAGCGCGCCGGACGCGGAGCCTTGATACTCCTCCGGATCACTCGGGAGATCCGCGGCTTCTTCGCTTTCCGCATCCACCGGCGCGTCGGCCGAGGGGTTTTCCTCCACGCGCTGGAGCCCCGCGACGATGTCGCGGAAAGCCTGCGCCGAACGCGAGGCGCCGCCGTCCACCACCAGGGATTCGGTATTCCGATTGGGAATCAGATCCGCGTCGAGCGTGATGTCCCGCAGTCCGCCGAGCAGTGAATCGCCGCTCAGGGTGTCATCCACATCCGCCACACCCTTCTCGTAGAAGCTCAGCGGACCCTGGGGATTCAGATCTTCATAAATGGGCGTGTGGGCCAGCGACCCGTCAATCCCGTGAAGCGCCTGGCGCAGCGGCGGGCGGGTCAGTCCCGTCATTTGAATAAAGTCGAGGGAATTGCCGCGCTGTGTTTCCGGCACGCCGCTCTCGTAGCGATCATCCACCGGCATCCCGTTAAACAGGCTGCCGTCGATCGACGCCAGTTGCTGGCGCACGTAGGCGTCCCCCTCGGTCGAAGGGTCCCGATGGTCTCGATCGGCCCCTGGGCTCATAGGCCCCCCGATCCCTGGCCCTGGCGATCCCGGGCCGATCGCAGCAGCAGGTCCGCCGCGCGGCGGTCCCGGGACTGCTGCTCCCGCGCCACCGGCTCACGCACCAGTCCCGCCGCCGTCACGGCGGGCGCGACGACTCGTGGCGGCGGCGCCATGCCCGCGGCCTGGGCCGCCCGTGCGCGCTTCTCCGCATCGGGCAAGGTGGTTTTCTCGATGGTGTGGAGCACGATATCCGGCGTAATCTGCCGGGTCTTCAGTTGTGCCGCGAGCAGCAGAGAGTTGCGGCAGAGGGTAACGATGACCCGGGGGCTTCCCTCCGCATAGGCGTGAATCGCACGCAGGGCGCCCTCTTCGAAGGACGGGCCAAGCCCCGGTTGTGCGCCCGCCTGGTGCAGGCGAAAATCGATAAACAGCCGCATCTCTTCAAACTGGATGGGCTCCAGGGTATAGGTCAGGTTGATGCGCTGCTCGAAATTCGGCGCGGCCCGGAGCACCTGCATCCACTCCAACTGGGCGAAAAACACCAGATTAAGGAGCTTCTGCTGCTGCGTCTCAAGATTTTGCACCAGCCGGAGTAGTTCAAGCTGGCCGCGCTTGTTCAGATTCTGCGCGTCGTCGATGATCAGCGTGCAGATGCGGTGGCGGTTTTCAAGCAGGTGCTGGTTCAGCGCCTCCATATGGGAGACAAAAGAATGCTCCGCCGGGCGAAGGCCAAACTGGGCCACGATCGCCTCCAGCAACGCAAAACTGGTCCACGAAGGAATCGGCGAACCCACCACCGCCGTCTGATAACGCTCCGGCTCCGCCGCCATACCCGTGATCAGCTTGCGCAGCAGCGTCGTCTTGCCCGTGCCATAGTTCCCCAGAACGACCGCAATGCCATGGCTCGCGTCAATCCCGTTCCAAAGGCGGAAGAGGCACTCCTTGTGCGCGCGCGTGGCATAGAAATAGACCGGGTCTGCCGTGGGAGCAAAAGGTTGCTCGCGCAGGCCCAGAAGCCCCAGATACGATTGCGAATCATCCATGCGCACGTTGCCTAATTCTAGCGATGCTCTGGCGCCAGTCCATCCCAACCACATCCATTGTTGGTTGCGACCACGCCGCACCTACATCCGTGTGCGGGCGACGTGTGAGCACATCTGATTTTCTGCGTTTCTCCGGTCGAGTCACCTCCACAACCCTGTGGCCAGGCGCCCTGTGCCGGGAAAAACCGAGAACACCGCGCTAAACACACCAGTTCAACGGCGCGGGATCTCCGCAGGCACCAAGTGCTTTACGGGCTATTGTAACCTGTCTCAGCGACCCTAATAATAACGAAACCGCTCAATACTGTCAATCAATTACCGCAGAAGGGCCACCGCCGCCGGGGGGCGGCCAAACCGCGTCCGGATCGCGCACCATCAAGCACCGCTAGGAGTTACATATATTATTGACTTGGTTTATCGGCACAATCATGCTATATACTTAATCCGATAAGGTATCTTTTGAACCGTCGCGGCGCGACTGTGCGCTCAGGAGCTGGGAATTCATGAGAAAAGAGCGGGTGGTCATACTCACGGGACCCCTTCAGGGGCGCTCCATTGAAATAACGCGAAAACTGTCAATTGGTCGAAACCCCGACAATGACCTCCAACTGGAAGACCTCCAGATCTCCCGGCAGCATGCCGTCATCGAGCAGAACGAACACGCCACCATTGTCCGGGATCTGGGCAGCGGCAACGGCAGTTTCATCGGTGATCGGCGCATCCTGGAATATAAACTGTCTCATGGCGATGTGCTCCGCCTGGGCACCCAGGAACTGCGCTTCGAGGCCGAGGCGCTCTCCCAGGAGGAAATTCAGGCCAAGGCAACCCGCGAAGCCGAGCGGGGCAGTAGCGGCGGTGTAAAGTTCGACAACACCCTGGGCGGGCACTTTGAAACCGCCAAAGCGTCCAACGTGTTCGAAACGTTTTTCCAGAGTCCCGGCGCCGCCGCCAACGATACGAAGCTGGCCGAGATTCAGCAGCGCCTGCGGGCGGTCTACGCCGCCAACGAGATTATTACCAGCGAACGCAACCTCAACAAGCTGTTCGAGCGGGTGATGCAGGAAATTTTCCAGCTCATTCCCGCCCACAACGGCGTCATCCTCCTTCACGTTCCGGGCAGCGACGAACTCGTCACCGAGTTTGTCCGCTCCGGCGATAAGAATGCGGAAGTCAAAATCAGTTCGTCCATCGTCAATCGCGCCTACGAGCACGGTGAAGCCATCATCACCTACGACGCGGCCGACGATTCCCGTTTCGAGGCCGGTGCCAGCATCATCAGTCAGAATATCGCCTCCGCCATGTGCGCACCCCTCACCTGCCAGAAGGAATGCCTCGGCGTCATCTACGTGGACACCCGCGGCACCACCAACGCCTTCGTCAACAGCGACCTGGAACTTCTCGTGGCACTTGCCGGGCCCGCGGGCGTCGCGATCAAGAACGCTCAGTACGTCCGCATGCTGGAAAAGGCCTACGAAGACACGCTCCTTGTGCTCGCCAACGCCATCGAATTGCGGGACCACTACACCGTGGGCCACACGTGGCGTGTAACCAATTTTACCATCGAAGTCGCCAAAGAACTGGGTTGGCCCGAAGAAAAATTAAAAGAAGTTCGTATGGGCGGCGTGCTCCACGATGTCGGCAAGATCGCCGTAGACGACGCTATCCTCCGCAAGCCCGACCGCCTTACCGACGAAGAATTCGAGAAGATCAAAGTGCACCCGGAGAAAGGGGCGCAGCTCCTCCGCGACGTGGACTTCCTCGTCCCCCTCATCCCCTATTGCCTCTACCACCACGAGCGATACGACGGCAAGGGCTATCCCTATGGCCTCGCCGGCGAAGAGATCCCCATCGAGGGACGCGCCGTGGCCGTGGGCGACACCTTCGATGCCCTCACCAGCAACCGCCCCTATCGCAAAGGCCTTGATCCAGAAAAGGCCATCAGGATCATTGAAGAAAACAAAGGCACCCAGTTCGACCCGGACTGCGCCGACGCCCTCATCCGAAGCTATCGCAACGGCAAGATCGACCGCATCCTTCAGGACTACCACAAGAGTTCAGAACGCAGCATCGCCTGCCCCTTCTGCAGCACCTTCATCCAGCTCAACGAATCCACCACCGAAGGCGCCGAAGTCTCCTGCGACGTGTGCCACCGCGCCGTCATGATCATGCGCAAGAACGACGCCTGGTTCGGCGATCTGGTACCCGAAAACAAGCGGGCAAGCCAGGCCAAGCGAAAGATCCTCACTGACAGCGACCGGGGGTAGGGTGCCCGTGGACGGGTACAAACATCGCGGCGACCATTAGTCTCGCGTATCCTTTTCCAGGGTCTATTCCCCGCTGTGGTCGGGTGCACGCCGGACAGGACAGCCCGGTGTGGCTCCGGTGTGCGCGGCACAGTGCGGGGTATCCATTACGCGCAATAAGATCCCCCATCCTTCTTGGAGGCGCTGGTCACGATGAAGTCACTTCTGATAGTACTGCTGGCTACCGTTGCGGTCATGGCTTCGTCCCGAAGCATGGTGGTTGCAGAACCGAGCGGCGTGTTGGACATTGGCGACCGAAAGCAACTCTTTCTTGACCAAAGTGTAGTCGAGTCCGCGTCGGGCGTTACCTTTACGATGAATACACCGTCGAAACGACTCGAGGGTCCGGTGCTTCTACCCGATGCGCCGTGGGAAGAGGCGGCGGACGGGAGTATCGGCCTGTATTGCAGCGTACTTCGGGAGAACGGAAAGACGCGGCTCTGGTATGACGTGCGCTTTGGCGATACGGTGCAGGTGGCCTATGCGGAGTCCACCGATGGCATCCACTTTGAGAAGCCGGCGCTGGGAATCTTCCCGCTGAATGGCTCAATGGAAAACAACATCGTGATGCCGAGTCGTATTGGCGGATGCGCGGTGTGGATCGATCCCAACGCGTCCCCCGAGCAGCGCTACCGAAGCCAGAGCAAGGGCTACAACGAACCCACGGCACAACAGCTTTATTCCTACACCTCACACGACGGCATCCACTGGACGCAATGGATGCATGAGAACATTGGCGACTGCGATACACAGAGCATCGCCTTCTGGGATCGGCAGGTTGGGCGCTATGTGCTCTATACCCGGCGCAATCCCAACCCTGGCACACCTTCCCGCTCGCGGATCATCCGGCGTCTGGAGTCGGACGACTTGACGAAGTGGGAGAACGAAACCCTGGTGCTCCAGGCGGATGCTGTGGATGATGCCACCTACGCTTCTCCCACGCCCAAGCCGCCGGTGGACTATTACGGCGGCGCGGTGTTTCGCTATCCCGACGAAGAGGGGCTCTATCTGATGCTCAGCCAACCCTTCTGGCATTTCAAGCGTCGCCCCGAGGGCCAGCGCTGGGGCGTGAAGGATGTGGAGAATCCAAAAAGTGGCGAGAATCTCGGCCCGGCCACGATCGATGTGCGCCTGAACGCGAGTCGTGACGGCATCCACTTTGAGCGGGTGGGCGGGCGACGCCCCTTTCTGGCACCGGGCCTCTCGGGCGCCTTCGACTCGAAGATGGTGTGGGCCATTCCCAACCCGATCCCCATGGGCGATGAAATCTGGATCTACTATGCGGGCACCAACAAGGACCACGATGGCTTTGTCGATCCGGCGGCCCAGGGACTCCTCAGCGGTATCTCTGTGACCACCCTCCGTCTGGACGGCTTTGTATCGGCGGACGCGGACTACACGGGCGGGGAATTGACGACGCGTCCCCTGATCTTCAGCGGCAACCGGCTTGAATTGAACATGGACGCGGGCGGCGGTGGTAGTGTTCAGGTTGAGCTGCTGGACGAAGTCGGCGCGCCGATTTCCGGCTTCTCCCGGGCGGAGGCGACCCTCCTTTGCGGGAACTCAGTGCGGACGCCCGTGTCCTGGGGAGAGGGCTCCGATGTTGCGTCCCTCGCCGGAAGGCCTGTCCGCCTTCGCTTTATCATGCGGGATTGCCGTCTCTACGCCTTTGGTTTCACGGACACCGCCGGCTGACTAACGTTGCAATCGCGTGCGCGTTGAGATTTCATTTCACGGCTTCGCTTCATTATGGTACAATGGCAGGCATGAAAGCTTCACGTGTTGCAATGAAGAGCGCACCCCTCCGGGACCGCTTTGGGGATATTTTGATCGCCTGTGCCGATGTGGCCTATGGCCATACGGTGGGGCACTTCCTGTCCACGGAGCATGCCCGGACGGAGCGTTGTCATGACGCCGCGGGGGTGCTGCGTCTGGTGGGGAGGCATCCCTTTGACGTCATCATCCTCGATCTCGATTTGAATCAGGACAGTGACGTCGATCTGGTTTCGTTTATCCGCGAGCAGAATCCGGCGGCGCGGCTTATTCTGCTATTTGATATCTACGAGATGGATCGGGCGTTGGAAGGGGTCCGTCAGGGCGCTTTTTTCTATCTGCCCAAGTCCAGCCCGCCTTCCGATGTGGCGCTGGTGGTGACCAAGGCGCGGCAGGTCCACGCGCTGGCCACCACGGCGGACCGCTATGAGCAGGGGATGGTGGAGGAACTCGCGGGCAACAGCCCGGCCATGCAGCGGGTCATCCGGCTGCTGCAGAAGGTCGCGCCCACCGACGGCACCGTCCTCCTTCTCGGCGAGAGCGGCACGGGCAAAGAGGTGTTGGCCAACGCGGTCCACCGCCTGAGTGCGCGAAAGGACAAGCCCTTTGTCGCGATCAACTGCGCGGCGTTGCCCGAGGCCCTGCTCGAAAGTGAGATGTTTGGCCACGTGAAGGGCGCCTTCACCGGGGCGAATCAAGACAAAGTCGGCCTCTTCGAGGAAGCCAACGGCGGCACCATTTTCCTGGACGAAATCGGCGACATGGCCCCCATTACCCAGGCCAAGCTCTTGCGCGTATTGCAGAACGGCGAGATCCGCCGCGTGGGCGCAAGCACGTCAACGCGCGTCAACGTCCGCATCATTGCGGCGACGAATCGCGACCTGGTAACCGCCGTGGAGGAGAATCGCTTCCGCGAGGATCTTTACTTCCGGCTTAACGTGGTGCAGATTCGCATTCCCCCCTTGCGCGAACGCATGGAAGCCCTGCCCAGCCTGATCCAGCATTTCATCAAGCTCGCCAACAGCCGCTATGGCAAACAGGTCTCCGGGCTCGACGACCAAACCAAAAGTCTGCTGGCCCACTACGAATTCCCCGGCAACGTGCGCGAACTGGAGACCATCATCGCCCACGCCGTCATCATGGCCGACGGCCCCCACATCCACGCGGTCGACCTGCCCGACCAGGTCCAGTTCGGCATCAAGCCCCGCCTGCGCATCGCCCACCAGGCTGAGCGCAGCGTCATGACCCTGGTGGAACTGGAAAAGAACCACATCCAGACCACGCTGGAGTCGCTCAAAGGCAATCAGACCAAAGCCGCCAAGCTGCTGGGAATCTCACGCTCAACCCTGTGGCGGAAGATGAAGGAATACGGGCTGGAGGGGTGAGGCGTGCCAGGGTTTTCCTGCATTGAACCAGAAGTGGCGAGTAGCATGGTTGGAAGAACTCGTCTGGACACATCCGTCCATCCACCGATCGTGCACGAATTGGAAATCGAGTTAGACTACTGGCCGTCCGGCGAAGTGCTGGAGGAATTCCCTTGTTTCTTCGTGGTTCCCCGCGTGCGAGTTGCGATAGAAGCCTCGAAACTGACCGGAGTCACCTTTCACGAAATGACGGTATCGCCATCGGACAACTACCGCGACCTTTACCCGAACCAACCCCTGCCGGAGTTTATCTGGATGAAGCTCCACGGGGTCGCGGGTCAGCACGACTTCGGAATTGCGAAAGATTTGCGGCTCGTAGTTTCGCGCGATGCGGAACTGGTGCTGCGGGGCTTCAATCTGAGCTTCGCGACGTTTGATGCGTATCCGTGAGGAACAAAAAACCAATGAGCGATTTGCGCACACATATCGGGTCTGGTTGTTCTAAAAAACCAGGAACACCGGATCATCAGGAGCGGAAAACGACTCCGGGCATACTTTTCGGGCGAAGAAGTAGACATCTCGTCCGAATCGTTCATAGGCCAACTCAATAAGCCCACGACGGGTGTCCGAAACACCAAAAACCTCTTCGCCCCGAATCGCGACGAACTTGCCCGGATAGTCCCGCATGAACTCGGCCTCATGCGCAACAAAAAATGCTTCGTCGCGGAGAATGTCGAATGCGGCGTTCGCCTCGACTTCGGTCTCGGATCTGGTAAGAGTGGCGCTCATACACCTATTATACCCCTCGCTGCCCAAGCCGTCCAGCATTTGATTTAAGGTTTTATAGTCTCTCAATCAAGAGTGCAAAAGCCTTGGAAACTTTCGCACCGTTTGCCAAACGCACTTCCAGGGCGTATCATGGACGGAGAGTCCAATCGTGAAACATCGTAAACTCGGTACATTTGAGCGGTTAAAGTGGCGAACACCCCTGAGTGCGACTTTTCCGCGCACTACTGAATCGTATGAAATTGTACATACTTGGAGCGATGCCGTCGTTGACACGGCCTCACCAGCACACATTTTGCCCGGCAGTTGCCCAACGCTACACGCCCGTGAAGACGCTCGATCTGAGTCGGAAATACAAGTTTGGCTAAACCTTGGTGTGAAGCAAGAAATTGTGACCATGGTAAGTCACGAGATCTATCACGCACCAATCAGCGGCGTGGAGAGCGTGCCCCAATGGCGTTATCTATTTTGGGTGGACTTGAATATCCCCGGGATCCCGGATTTGGATTTCGCTCCGGTCATTTTCATGGACATTCCCCATCCCATCATCAGCGTCGGCCTCTGTGTCGAGTGCGGAATGCGCTTCACCTTCGACGCCAACGGCTTTTCCGTCCGCTGACCATCCCGCGCCCCCCAAGCCCCCGCGCCGCGTTGACTTCCCCCATCCGCAACCCTATAATGAGGGGCAACTAATATTTCTGCTCCGGCATCAGGTATGTGAGAAGCAAGGATTCAGGTCAATATCCGGCCCCAACCTTTGGGTTTCCGGCTATTTATTCATACGGTGATTTTTTAATGTCGTATCTTGTCATTCAGGCACGCAGCGCCAAATTTACCCTCTGGACTGACAATCTGATCTAAATCCTTGCCTGTTCATAGCACCTTCCGCCGGTTGTTAATACTGTATAACCCTTTACAGGGCGGAGGTTTATGTAAATGGATATTGCAAGCGTTATCTCAGGCGGAATCGGAGGCCTGATTGTGGGTTACGTCGCCTGTGTCGTCTTGTCGCAGGCCCGGGGCAACAGCCTTCTGGGGAAGGCGCGCCGCGATGCGGCCCAGCTCCTTTCGGACGTGGAACGGGAATCGGCTACTCGGGAGAAGGAAGCCAAGACCCGCGTCAAAGAGCTCGAAATTGACCTGCGCGCAAAAATGGAGCAGGAAGCCCGGGAGCAGCGCAAGGAAATCGCCTCCATTGAGAAGCGTATCCTGACCAAGGAAGAGGCGGTCGACAAGCGCGCCGAAGTCCTCGACAAGAACGCCGTGGCCCTCGCCACCCAGGAACGGGAGCTCGTCAAGCGGGAAAAGGCCCTCGAAAAGGAACTCGAGAAGGTCGCCGCGCTCATCAAGGACCAGACCCAGAAACTCGAAGATATCTCTGGACTTACGGCGGATCAGGCCCGCCGTGAACTGTTTATCACGCTCGAAAACGAGGTCAAGCGCGACTGCGCCCTCCAGCTTAAGCGCACGGAAGACGAGCTGAAGGAGCAGGCCGAGAAAAAGGCCCGCTGGATCATCAGCGAAGCCATCGGACGCTGCGCCTCGGATCACGTGGCCGAGACGACGGTTTCCGTGGTCAACCTGCCCAGCGACGAGATGAAGGGCCGGATCATCGGCCGCGAAGGGCGCAACATTCGCGCGCTGGAAAACGCCACGGGTATCAATGTCATCATCGACGACACCCCCGAAGCCGTTATCCTGTCGGGCTTTGACCCGATTCGCCGCCAGGTGGCCCGCATCACCCTGGAACGTCTGATTCAGGACGGTCGCATTCACCCCGCCCGCATCGAGGAGATGGTGGAAAAAGTCAACGAGGAAATGGCGAAGACCATCAAAGAGCGCGGCGAGGCCGCCTGCCTCGAGGCCGACGTGCACGGTCTGCACCCCGAAATCGTCAAGCTCATGGGCCGCTTGAGCTTCCGTACATCCTACGGCCAGAATGTTTTGCAGCACTCCATCGAGGTCTGCCACCTTTCCGGTATCATGGCGGCTGAACTCGGCCTGAATATCCAGGAAGCCAAGCGCGCCGGCCTCATCCACGACATGGGCAAGGCCCTGACCCACGAAGTGGAAGGGTCCCACGCCATCCTGGGTCACGACATAGCCAAGCGTCATGGCGAGAACGAGACCGTGTGCAACGCCATTGGCGCCCACCACAACGAAATGCCCATGAACTCGGTTATCGCCGTGCTGGTTCAGGCGGCCGACGCCATGTCGGCGTCGCGTCCCGGCGCCCGCAGCGAGACCATGCAGAACTACATCAAGCGCCTCGAACAGTTGGAGCAGATTGCCAACGAGTTTGACGGCGTGGAAAAGGCCTTCGCGATTCAGGCGGGCCGCGAGGTGCGCCTGGTGGTCCAGCCAGACCGCGTGAGCGATGCCGAGGCCTCCGCTATGGCCCGCGACGTGGCCCGACGCGTGGAAACCGAAATGACCTATCCCGGCCAGATCCGCGTTACCGTAGTTCGAGAAACCCGCGCGGTGGAAATGGCGAAGTAAAGGCGCCGGAACGTAAAATTCTGCCTCACGGGCGCGCGCCGCATGGCCGCGCCCGTGCTTTACTCTAGTCACGAAGGGCGTGAGCGCTGGGCGGGCCCTTCTTTTCGATCCAGACTTTTCCAACATGGCGACTTCGTAAACATGAAACTGGTATTTATCGGCGATATTGTCGGCAAGCCCGGGCGGCAGATTGTCGCCCAGCGGATCCGCGAAATTCGCGATTTCTGGCAGCCCGATATTATCGTGGCCAACGCCGAAAATGCCGCCGGCGGCCTGGGCGCGACCCCGGAAGTCATCGACGAACTCAAGCGACTCGGAATCGGTGGTTTCACCATGGGCAACCACACCTGGCGCAAGAAAACCATTATCGCCGCCATGCCCGGTCTTCCGGAGCTGGTGCGACCCGCCAATTTTCCCCCGGGCCTGCCCGGTAAAGGCGCCACGGTCATCACCCTGCCGGACGGGCGCAAACTGGGCCTGCTCAACCTGATCGGTCGGGTATACATGGAGCCTTTCGATTGCCCTTTCCGCGCGGCGGACGCTCTGCTGCCGGAATTGCTCAAGGAAACCCGCACCATCCTGGTGGACATGCACGCCGAGGCCACCTCGGAGAAGATCGCCATGGGCTGGCACCTCGACGGACGCTGCTCCGCGGTGGTGGGCACCCATACCCATGTGCAGACGGCGGACAACTGGATCCTGCCCGGCGGCACCGCCTATATCACCGACGTGGGTATGTGCGGCCCGATCCATTCCGTCATTGGCACGGACAAGGATGTGGTGGTGAAGAAGTTCATTTCCGGCATGCCGGAAAAATTCGACGTGGCGACGGGAACAGCGTTGCTGTCGGCGGTGGCCATCGAGATTGACGACGCCACGGGCCAGGCCCGCGCGATTGAGCGGATTCTGATCCGTGACGAGAAGGTGAAGAAGAATTGAGCGTCGCTTTGTTGGAGCGCAATTTGTAACTCGCCGTTCAGCGGGCGAGACGGTCTAATGACTCAATCTCGTAACAAGTCGGCGGCAGATCGAAAATTGAAGAAACAAGGTGCGCGCCCCGAAGGGGCAATGCAGCTTCCAGCCCAGGGCAACGCCCTGGGAATAGGGGTGTCTCGTTGTAATAGCCCTGAAAGGGCAGCGCAGTACAGCGCGTGCTTAAACTGCGCTGCCCTTTCAGGGCGCGGAACGTGTGTTTCTCGATTACCCAGGGCGTTGCCCTGGGCTGGAAACTGCACTGGCCCTTCGGGCCGGAAGAGCGTCGCTATCGACAATGAATGAGTATTGCCCATCCCCATCGCAAGCACGATGGCAGAGCACGAAATCAGTATCATAACGAAGGCCCATAGCTATCTTGACCCATAAGACCCATACGCAATTTCCTGGGAATTTCCCAGTTCAACCAACGGTGATTCAATGTACTTTAAACGCGTAGAAATGCTCGGGTTCAAGTCCTTCGCGGACAAGACCCACATCGATCTGGAGTCGGGCACCACGGCCATCGTGGGGCCCAATGGTTGCGGCAAGAGTAATATTCTCGATGCGCTGCGCTGGTGCCTGGGTGAACAGAGCGCCAAGGCACTCCGCGGCAACCACATGCAGGACATTATCTTCAACGGCAGCGAGCAACGGTCACCCATGGGCATGGCCGAGGTGACCCTGACCTTCGACAACGCCGATTCCAAGTTGCCCCTCGATTTCGCCGAGGTGCAGGTGACCCGCCGCGTCTACCGCTCGGGCGAAAGTGAATACCTCATTAACAAGGCTCCGTGCCGCCTTAAGGACGTCCAGGAACTTTTCATGGACACCGGCATCGGCACCAATGCGTACTCATTGATCGGCCAGGGCAAGATCAGCCTCGTGTTGAGCTCCAAGCCGGAAGATCGCCGCTTCCTCTTTGAAGAGGCCGCGGGCATCATCAAGTATAAGGCGCGCAAGAAGGTGGCCATGCGCAAGCTCGACAACGCCGAGCAAAACCTCTTGCGCCTCACCGACATCATCGCCGAAGTGCAGCGCCAGATGCGCAATCTCAAGCGCCAGGTGAACGCGGCGATTCGCCACCGCGAACTGACCGAAGCCCTGCGCGGCCTGGAAATCCGCAACGCCTGGCTCCACTACAACGAGTTGAGCGGCCAGATCGAAGATCTGAAAGAGCGCTACACCGTGGCGGAGAAGGCCTATGAAAAGGCCTCGACCCAGACGGCGAAGATGGAGGCGCGCCAGGAAGAACTGGCGGTCAAGCGGGTGGAGCTGGAGCGCATGCTCATGGCCCGACGCGAGGGCGAGTACCAGGTCGATTCCGAAATGGAAAAGATCGAGAGCGAGATCGCCCTCATCCGTAAGGAGATCGAATTCTCCAAGACGCAGTGCGCCCAGGCTGAGAAGGACAAGGAAGAATTCCTCAAGCGCGCGGAGAACGCCAAGGGCAGCCAGGGCGAGACCGGCAGTCGTTCCTCGGAGCTGACCCAGGAAATCGAGGGTACCGAGGCGGCGCTCAAGGCAAAGCAGGCGGAGTACGCGCAGGCCGAAGCCGCCGTGGCCGAGGCCGAGCAGCGCGTGGAATCCGCACGCGCCCGCACGCTGGACACGATCAACACACGCAACCGAACCCAGACCGAGCTGGAGACGGTGGGCGTGAGTCTGCAGAACATCGACGATCAGCTCGAAGGAATTTTCGGGCGCCAGAAGGTGCAGAACACGCGCCACGAGGATCTCTCCACCCAGCTCCAGGAGCGGCGCAAAGAAGAGGGCGAGGTCCAGAAGCAGCTCACCGAGACCGTGACCGACCGCAAGGGCACCCAGGAAAAGCACCGGACAATCTCCGAAGAGCTCAAGGCCGCCAACGAAGAGTGGCAGCAGCTCCGCGAGCAGAAGAGCAGCAAGGAAGCGCGCCTGAACTCGCTGCGCGAACTGCGCGACAACTACGAAGGCTTCGCGGTCGGCGTTAAGGCCGTCATGAAGGCCCGCCAGCACGAAATGCCCGAAGTGGACGGTATCATCGGCCCGGTGGGCGACTTGCTCTCGACCGACAAGGAATACGGCAAGGCCATCGAAGCGGCCCTCGGCGGCAACATCAACAACATCATCTGCGATCACGCCGACGCGGCAAAGTCCGCCATTGCCTTCCTCAAGAAGCACCGCGCGGGCCGCGTGACCTTCCTGCCGCTCGACACCATTCGCAGCAACAACCGGGACGACACGGACACGCTCCGCGGTTCTCACGGCGTTATCGGCAAGGCCATCAATTACGTCCAGTGCGACGCGCGCATCATGCCCGCCCTGGAGTACCTGCTGTACAACACGATGATCGTCGAGACCATCGACGACGCCATCCGCATCGCCCGCGCGGAGCGCCGCTTTCCCCGCCTCGTCACGCTGGACGGCGACGTGGTGACTTCCTCCGGCGCGGTAACCGGCGGTCAGACGAAGAACGACAGCCAGGGCATGCTGGGCCGCAGCGCGGAGATCGAAGATCTCGAAGGCGCGGTGCAGAAGGCCACGGGCCGCATCAACATTCTGGTCCAGCAGGCCCAGCAGATGACTGGGGCACTGCAGGAACTCTCAAAGAAAGCCGCGACGCTGACGGAACAGGAAGACAGCCTGCGCCAGCGAATGAACAAGGCGGGCGTGGAAATCGCGCGCCTGAGCACGGAGCTTGACACGCTGACCAGTTCCGGCTCGCAGTTGGGCGAGCAGCGCGACGCGCTCCTGGCGCAGCGCGAGGCGCTGGAGACCAGGCGCAAGGAGGCGGCGGAGCGCATCACGTCAATGGAGGGTGACGACGACCTGATCCAGCGGGAAACCGCCCAGGCGCAGGAAGACGCGGCTCAGCGGCGCATTGCCCTTTCGACGTGCAGCGACGCGCTCGCCGAACTGCGCATCAAGCTGGCCTCCTTGACTCAGAGTCTGGAAGAGGCGGAGCGCAACCGGCTGCGCGAGGCCCGCGAACACAGCGAGGCCCTCGAAGAAGCCGCGCGTCGCGACAAGATGATCGAGAGTCTGATGATGAAGGCCCGCGATCTGGAGGCGGGCATCGCCGATCATCTGGAGCGCGCCAAGGCCCTCTCCGAGACCAAAGAAGAGGCCCACGACAAGGTGCTGGAGGCGCAGAAGGAGCACAACGCCCTGAACGAGGAGGCCTCCGGCCTTGCCCGAAGCCTCAAGGAGCTGCGCATCGAGACGGCGAAAGGCCAGAAGGAAGTTCACGCCCTGGAACTCGAGCTGACCCAGCGCGAAGACCGGATCGCCTACCATCAGGAGCGTATCGCGACAGAGTACGGTCTGGGCCTCGCTTCGCTCGATGAGAAGCAGGTGGGCACCGACGAGTACGACGAAAAAGAGCGGGAAAACCTGATCAAGGAACACCGCAAGGACATCCAGCGCCTGGGCACGGTGAACCTCATGGCTATCGAGGAATACGAGGCGCTGGAAAAGCGCGATCAGTTCCTCTGCTCCCAGGAGGAGGACCTGCGCAAGGCCCGCGAAACCTTGCTGGGCGTGGTGGACCGTATCGATACCACCATCAAAGAACTCTTCATGGACACCTTCAAAACCGTGAGCGAGTGCTTCAAGAATTACTTCCGCCGCCTCTTCAACGGGGGCCAGGCCCGGGTCTATCTGCTCAACGAGGACGATCCCCTTGAAAGCGGCATCGAGATCGAAGCGCGCCCGCCCGGAAAGAAGCCCCAGACCATTTCGCTCCTCTCCGGCGGCGAGCAGGCCATGACCGCCATCGCGCTGCTGTTCAGTATCTTCACCGCGAAGCCGAGCCCCTTCTGCGTGCTCGACGAAGTGGACGCGCCTCTGGACGACGCCAACGTGGGCCGCTTCCTCGAGCTCGTGGGCGAATTTACGGACCAGAGTCAGTTCATCATCATCACGCACAACAAGCAGACGATGGCCAAGGCGGGCGCCATCTTCGGTGTGACGCAGCAGGAGCGTGGCGTGTCCCAGTTGGTCTCCGTCAAATTTGAGGATGTCAAAGACGAAGACGCGGCATGAGAGTCCTCCACCTTTTCAGCAATTGCAAATGGACAGGGCCGGCTGAGCCGGCCCTGAACCTTTGCCGCGCCCTGCGCGACGAAGGCGTCGAAACGGAGTTCGCCTGCGCGCCGGACGCGGGGAAATCCGTCAATATGGTGGTGGAGTCGGCCCGGTCGCGGGGCCTGACGCCAATCCTCGATTTTCACCTGCGCAAGCACCGCCATCCCTGGTACAACTTCCAGGACGTGCGGCGGCTTCGCCGCTATCTGGCCGAGCACCCCTTCGATATCGTCCATTGTCATCTGGACAACGATCACGAGATCGCTGCACGTGCCCTCCAGGGCGGCAATACCCCCCTGGTGCGCTCCAGCTATGAGGGCACCGGTCTTGAGCGTAATACACGACGCCAGCGGATGCTCGCGCGCACCACGGCCCTGCTGGAGCCCTCCGAAATGGCCCGGCTCCACGACATTGCGGCCTTTGGCATTGCGCCCGATAGAACCGAAGTGGTACCCGGCGCGATCGACATCACCCGCTTCGACCCGAAACGTTCTCTGCCCGATGCGCGCACAAGACTAGGCCTGACGGCCGACGCCTATGTAATCGGCATTGTCGCGCGCATGCAGACCCACCGCCACTTCGAGGATTTGCTCCAGGCCATGCGACACGTGGTGGATGCCCTGCCCGAAGCGCGGCTGGTGATCATCGGCCGGGGCACCCACCAGGAAAAAGTGGCCATGGAACCGGCACGAAAACTGGGTCTCGACGGGCAGGTGATCTTCACGGGCTATATTGAGGGCGATGACTTTGTCGCCGCGATCGCGGCAATGGACGTGGGGGTCTACCTCGTGCCCGGCAGCGATGGCACCTGCCGCGCGGCCCGGGAGCTCCTGGCCATGGGAAAGCCGGTGGTGGTGGCGGATCGGGGCATGCTGAAAGAAATTGTACCCGACGGAGAAGCGGGCATTGTGACGGACGGTAGCGTGGCGGGGCTGGCGAACGCGCTGCTGTCGCTGGGGCGCGATCCGGAGCGGCGCGGCGCACTCGCGGGGGGTGCCCGAAGGCTCGCGGAGACGCGCTACGCCCTGGGGCCACAGGCGGAGCAGGTTAAGGGGATCTACGAACGGATTCTGGGGCGAGCATAGGCTTTTTGAGTCTGCAACGACGACCATGGTGTGCCACCTTTTCTGATACCGATTGTTCGTCTGGAGTGACTTCCTTCGGTCTGCCGACAGGGATGCCAACGCTCCCAATCCGCCGTCACGTAAACGGTACGTACTTCGCCTTCACCGCCTCGTGCAGGGCTGCGGCCAGAGTCTTACGATCGGTGCCCGAAATTGGCCCTTCGCCGAAGTGCAATGTCACCTTGAAGCCCGGATACCTCAGCAGCCGCCGCACGTGAAAGAAAAAGCCCTCGGGTCGCCACCAGCCCACCACATCCGAAGGTCGGGGCGTGTTGTTGGGCGTGCTGTAGTTGATGGTGACGTAGTGGACCGGCAGGCCGTTGTCGATGGCGGGCTGGATCAGCGCCGACTTGAATGGCTCCACCGCCAGGCCGCGGGAGATGCGGCTTTCCGCAAAGACCACCAAGCCGTCGCGCTCGGCCAGGGTGTGTGCGATGAGCTGGTTTACCCGGACGGCGTCCTGCCGCTGCTCGCGATTGATGAAAAGCACGTGAAGCGATTTTGATACCCAGCCGATGACGGGCCAGTGCTCCAGATCGCCCCGGGCCACGAAGGTGCATCCGAGTACGGTGGCGAGGGTGAAGATATCCAGGTAGCCGAGGTGGTTGGCCACGAGGTAGTAGGGCGGCTTCGGCAGGGGGCCGTGCACCTCCAGGGCCATGCCCACGATGCGGCGGAAGCCCTGGCCCCAGACCCGCATGATCCAGCGGCGCCCTCGACGGTCCAGCGCCTCAGACCACCATCCGATGGGCCAGAAGGCCAGACGCACACTCCAGATGGCGGCGGTCCACAACAGTACGAGCGGAAAGCGCACGCCGCTGCGCAGGGATTGGAGAAGGGTTTCCATCGTGTGGGCCAGGTATCCTCGGATCGCGCGGGCCACCCGATCACGGCACCGCCGGGGAGATGATAGCACGGCGGCGCGCGGCGGCGACAAGCGGGAAAAGGAGCGATATGCTTCTCATCATCCGTCGTATCGGCGCTATCGGTCCCATTCTTAGCCTTGACACACCCACCCGACTGTGGGAAAATTAAGGTGGCGCAGTAGCTTAGGCACTTCCCGCCCCGGCGATCGCGCCATAAAGCGTCAATCCGAGGCATAGAAAACCGTGGCACTCAACATTGGAGCGACATCGCAAGCGGTACTACCGCTGGCATCGGCTGGGGTCTCCCGGTCGGTTCGCAGTGCCGCATCCAATCAGAGTGCCGAGAAGCCGGGTCAGCTCGTGCGGGACAAAGAAGCACCCGCCGTCCGCGCGGGATTTGGTGAAGGCACCCTTTCTCCATCCGGTGCCGCGCTCAAGACCCTCGATGCCAACCTCCGCGCCGCCGAGCAGCTTGTACCCACGGTGGAAGAGCTTCGAGAGCGGGCGCGACTGGCCCAGGCCCGGCGGGAGGAAGCGGTCGCCGCACGGGAAGCGGAGCCGGTCGAGTTTCGCCAGCCTGAACGGGTGCGCCCCGAGGCCAGCCCCGCCGTCCGCAATTTCTTCGAGCGGGAAAGCCCGCCGGCGGAACGACCGGAAGAGGATACCGCGCCTACGGAAGTCTCGAATGGCGCCGCGCCTTCCATCGACGCATCCGCCGCGCCGGGGACCCGGTTGAATCTTCAGGCCTGAGCCTGCGGACCCGGGAATCTCAGGTCTTTCGAGCGCCCCCGCCAACCTGCTATGGTATGGCGCATCCAGCGTGAGTCTTACGCCCATCTTTCAGGAGTATCCCCCATGTTTCATCGCCGCCCGACACCCCTCCTTCTGTTCGCGTTCACCGCTTTTCCTCTGGCGGTCCTTGCCCAGCCCTTCGAAGTCTCGGGCGAGCGAAAGGATGTGCAGGTCATCCGCGAGGCGAATCAGACCTACACGATCCCGATGGGCGGTACCGCGGACATGGACAACACGGCCACACGGCGGCACGAGACCTGGGACGTCGGCTTTCAGAACAATGTCTCGCTGCTCCTTGAGAATACGGGCACGAGCACCGTGGTGAACCCGCGCATTGTCACCAACGGCAAGCGTCAGTGGCGGACGGCGGAGTCGATGCTGGCGGAGTTCACGGCGGGCGCGAAGGATCCCCAGGAAAAGATCTATATGATCTGGGAGGGACTGCGGCAGAACCGCCACCACGACGCCCCCCTCTTCGAAAAAGGCGACTACCACGATCCGGTGCGCTTTCTGAACTGCTATGGCGGGGGCTTTTGCGATGATTCCGGGGCCATCGGTACTGGACTATTCCACCTCGCGGGCTTCAACGCCGAAGCCGGTGGCCAGGACCCCTTTGTTCGCGGACTGCACGGCCATGTGATGTGCGAGGTATGGCACGATGGCGACTTCCAGTGGATGGACATTGACCAGAGCACCTTCTTCCTCGATCGCGAGAATCGCAAGCCGGTCAGCGGCGACACGGCCACGCGGGACCACGACTATGCCCGGCGCGAGCTTGCCTTCGGCCCCATATTCCCCGGATGGGAGGTTCCCGCGCGCAATGCGGCCATGTTTGGCGCGGACGATGAGCGCAGCCCATACTGGAAGACGGGCCACACGATGAATTACAGCCTGCGTCCCGGCGAGCAGATCGAGTTTTTCTGGGAGGGGCGGGGCAAGACGCCCTGGCAGGAAAAGGAACGGAAACATCGTTTTTATGGCAACTCCGAGTTGCTCTATACGCTGCCGGCGGATCCCTCGCGCCTTTCGGGCACGGACGTGGTGCTGGAAGGTTTCAAGGTGGCGCGCGACGCCTTCTTCATGGCGGCGGAGGTCTCCTCCATGACGATTCCCGTTGCCTCGCCCTATACGATCTGCGGCGGCAACCTGGCGGTCCAGGCGAGCCCGAACTTCCCACCCAACGCCGTATTTCGCGTGGAACTCTCCCTCGACGGCCAGAACTACGAAGAGATCTACCGCCGCACGGCCATGCCCCGCTGGGCCGTGCAGGTGCCGCTGGACGAGGCGCTGAAAATCCACGGCGGCGACCCGAAGCGAACGTATTGGCTGCGCGTATCGTGCATCAACGCCCGTGGCGCTTCACTGCGCGCGGTACGTCTGCGGACGGACCTGTACACCTACCCCATCGCCCTGCCGCGCCTGTCCGTGGGCGACAACAGTGTGGCCTACTCGGATGAATCACCCGCCGGGCGCACGGTGCGCGTCACGTATCGCTGGAAGGAATCGGGCAACGTGCAGGCCCCCGCGGCCCCGGCCGCGCCCGAATCTCCGGCAGTCGCCGCCGAAGTCCATGCCACCTATGTGCCCTTTGCCTGGCCCGCCGTGGAGGGCTGCGACGCGTACTGGCTGCGCGTCAGTCGCGATCCGGAATTCAAGTACCCCTATCGACCGAACTACGATGTGGTGCTGACCGAGAACAAGTACGAAGTGCCTTTCGCCGGCATGTTCTCCCCCGGTGAGACCTATTACTGGCGGGTGCGCCCACGGCTGGCCAACGGGATGTGGGGCAACTGGAGCGAGACCTGGTCCTTCACCTGGGCCGGCCCGACGGTTCCGAAAGATCTCGCGCTGGACCAGAAGGGTGAGGACAAGATTACGCTGACCTGGGCGCCGAACCCGTCAGGCATTAAGCCCGTGCGCTACAAAGTCTACGGCAGCAATGAAAAGGGTTTCAGCGTCGGTGGCGAGGCCATTCAGGCGCTCCACCAGGGCCCGCCCATTGTGATGGTGGAGACCAAGCGCCCGAAGCTCGTGGTGGGTGGACGCAAGGCCGACGGCCCCCTGGCGAACCTGGCCTATTATCGCGTGGTCGCCGTGGACAAGGCCGGCGTGGAAAGCTGCCCATCGGACTATGTCGAACTGCCCCGTCCGCTGGTCTACAGCACGCCGGTGACCAAGGCCACGGTGGGCGAAGCATTCCAATACCCGATCGAGGCGGTGACTTCCATGGGCGATCTGCAGCACCGCTACGACGCGCCGGGCGACGCCTATTGGGAAAAGGAGAGCCTGCGCTTCGAAAAAGTGTCCGGGCCGGAATGGCTCAGCGTCGACGAACGCACGGGCGTGGTCCAGGGCACACCGTCGGAGAAGGCGCCGAAAACCGAGGTGGTCATTCGCATTACAACCGCCTTCGACGATGAAGTGAAGCCCGACGCAACCCAGGCGGCGGTCTTTATCGCGGCAAAGGAGACCCTGGTGAAGAGCACCGAGCACCGCTTCCCGGTGACGGTGAAGTAGGGCTCGCTTTCGGAGAGTGCCCCCTCCGCGCGCGTTTACGGTTGCGCTCTCGACAGGAGCCACGGGAGCGCCTCCCCGGTTGGAGCGCGAGCAGTCCCGCTATCATTGGCCCAGGTCCCGCCAGCATGTCCGCGGTCCGTTCCAGGGGGCTTCGGACACTGGGCCGCGATTGGGTGGGAATTCGGCCCCCCGGGGGCGTTTTTTCACGCCAATTGCATCGGAGCATGGCGTGGGCTATCATGGCGTCCTGAAGAGTGGGCCGAGGAGGATGGGAGAGTCTTGTGCGCATCCCCCATGGCCCTGCACCGTTACCGCAACCGAATGTGAGCCGCAGGAGCGTTCCCCGCATGGATATTCATGATCTTTTTGACCTTGTTGCCCAGGAAAAGGCCTCCGATCTGCTGATCAGCGCCGGGGCGCCGCCGATCCTGCGCATCCACGGCCAGTTGTTTCGGAGCCGGACGGATGCCCTGACGCCGGAGATGACGGAGAAGCTGATATTCGATTTTCTCACGGAAGATCAGCGCGAGCATTTCCTGGCCCATAAGGAGCTGGACTTTTCACTGGCTTCGGGGCGGCGCCATCGCTTTCGTGTAAACGTCTATCGGCAGAAGGGCGCGGTGACGGCGGCCTTTCGTCCGATTCCGGAGAAGATCCCGAGTATTGACGATCTGGGCCTGCCGGCTTCCGTGCGCGAAATTGCCAATGTGCGCCAGGGGCTGGTGCTGGTGACGGGGCCGACGGGCCACGGCAAGACGACGACGCAGGCGGCGCTCATCGATCTGATCAACAACGACCGCGCCTGCCACATCATCACCGTGGAAGACCCGATCGAATACGTGCACACCCACAAACGGTCCATCGTGGATCAACGCGAGGTGGGCGGCGACACGAACAGCTTCCCCACGGCCTTGAAGTACGTGCTGCGCCAGGATCCGGATGTGATTCTGATTGGTGAAATGCGCGATCTGGAGACGATCAAGGCAGCGCTGACGGCGGCGGAGACGGGCCACCTGGTTTTCGCGACGCTCCACACGAACGACGCCATTCAGACCGTGGACCGCATTATTGACGTGTTCCCCGGTCATGAGCAGCAGCAGATCCGTTTCCAGCTCTCCATGACGCTCCACTCCATCATTTCCCAGCGGCTCCTGCCGAATCTGGACAATACGGCCCGGGTGCTCGCCTGCGAGATGCTGGTGAACAACACGGCGGTGGCCAACCTCATCCGCGAAGGCAAGACCCACCAGGTGTACAGCGTGGTGGAGACGAGCACGCGCGAGGGCATGATCACCATGGATCGCTCGGTGAAGAACCTGTACAACGGCGGCCAGATTTCCGAAGAAGACGCTCTGGCGCTGATGAAGAACCCGAAGGATCTCAAGGGTGGTTCGGGCGAGGCCGCACCGGTGAAGAAAACGGTGAAGAAGGCGACGAAGTAGGACGGGAAATCGGACCGATCAGACGGAGCAGATGGGCCTGCGGGTTAGGTCAAGCCTAATTTTGGGGTCGATCCGAGGTGGATTTTTGTCCCGGCTCTGCTATACTGGTGCGCGTGTCGGAAAAAATATTTTTTTCTGGAACCTTTCCCAAACCCATAGGATATATCCCCTCAGAACAGTTGGGACAGAACCCCGGGGATGAAAACACGATTATGGCCGATGGCTTAGAAAACGTAGTCCCGTTACGCGCGGAACCGTTATTGCGGATTGTGGAGCGCGGCGATGGCCCGCTGGCGACCTGGACGGACGAAGCGCTCATGCTGGAGCATGGCCAGGGCTCGGAAGAGGCCTATGCCGTGCTGGTGCGGCGCCACCAGAAGGGCGTGCTGAACTATGTTTACCGGATGGTGCAGAACCGCCACATCGCGGAAGAGTTGACGCAGGAGGTTTTCCTGGCGTTGGTTCGCAATGGCGGACGCTACCAGCCGACGGCAAAGTTCACCACGTATCTCTACACGATTGCGTCGAATATTGTTTCCAAGGAATGGGCGCGGCGCAAGCGGCGCCCGAAATTCTTCAGCATCTCAAGCTGGTGGAACCACGAGGACGACGAAGCCTTCAACCCCATGGATCATGTGGGGGATGAGCGGGCGAACGTTCTGGCGGCGTTCCAGCGGGGCGAAGTGTCGGAAGCGGTGAATGAAGCGCTCCGCCACCTCCCCGAGCACCAGCGGGAGACCTTTGTATTGCGTCGCTTTCAGGATCTCTCTTACGAAGAGATCGCGGAAGTGCTTGAAGTCCCGGTGGGGACCATCAAATCGCGCATCGTGCGTGCGGAGCGGGCGCTGCGGCCCTATCTGGAGAAATATCGCGAGTATATTTGATGGTTTCCGGTTCCGGGAGAGCGCCGTGGCGCGCGGCCCTTATTGGGAGGGGCCGAGGCGGGCGCTCCGGATGGAAGATTGCGTTACAGGGTACATAGGCGAATGCAAGTAGCAACGAAAATTCGGCCCCACCCCGGCAAGCGGGCCTTGCTGGCGTATGCGGAGAATCTGGTGGACAATCGCGCCGCGATTGACCGCACCCTCGCAGCGCACTTAAGCCAGTGCGCGGCCTGTCAGGCGGAAGTGCGCGCCATACAGGAATCGCTGGCTTTTGTGGCTTCCGCGCCCGCGCTGGAGCCGGACAGCGAGTTCACCGCGCAGATTCTGATGGCGGGCAAACAGGCCCGCTCGGAGATGAAGCGCGGTTCGGGGCCGTTGCGTGCCGCGTGGAAAGTGGCCCAGGCCTGCGCGTGTGCGGCGGGCATGGTGGTGGTGGCCGGGCTGACCTTCGCGGCCTTCGTTGGTGCGCCCGAGCAGAAGAACGCGGCGCCGGTGTTTCAGCCGAGCGTTCCCGTGGTGGCGGAGAGCGGCCAGTCGCCCGAGGCCATCCGCCAGGCGGCGCTGGATGTAGCGGAAGAAGTGCAGACGCTATCGGCGGCGATCAAGTCGAAAAGCGGCGCGGCGCCCCATTCGCCCCAGGAGCAGGAGCAGATGCGCATAGTCCAGTCGCGCGATGATGACATCGCGGCGGCGATTTCGGCGCTGGAGCGCAACCCGAACAATGTCCGGGCGACCCACGTGCTCCATACCTATCTGAAAGACCTGCGCAACCTCTATGTTGCGGGCGGCAGCCTCTGAGGGCTCGCCCCGCATACGAACAGTACAAATGCAGTCCGCGCCCCCGGGCGTGAAAGCACAGCCGGAAGGCCCTTTGTGGGGCATCTGCGATCTGTGCTCATTTTTTTTGACACCGACTCCGGAACGCTATTATGTCCCGCTTTGGCACCTGTACCGCGCTGTTACTTTTTTGCTCCGTGTCACTGGCACAGGGGCCCGCGCCCGAAAAGGGCCTGCTGGAAAAGACCCAGTCCTTTCTCGATGAAGTGGGCAAGGGCATGCGTAACTTCGGCGAAAAGGCCGAAGGCATTTTCGGCCCGGGGATGGGGCTGGATCAGGAGAAGCCCGCGGACTTCACCAAAGAGCGCGATGTCAGCGAGCGAAAAGAAACCGGTCCCGCGCCGCTGGTGTCGGTTTCCAACGAATTTGGCGAGATCCACATCGACACGTGGGATGAGCGGGTGGTGCGCATCAACGCCAAGGTGATTGCCGGGGCGGAATCGGCCAGCGTAGCCGAGGAACTGTCGCGCTCGATCGATGTGCAAATAACCACCGGGGAGGATCTGGTGCAGGTGCGCCCGGTGCTGCCTGATCGGCACCTCGACATGGGCGCGGTGTCCATGCAGGCGAATTTGTATATCACCGCGCCGCGGGGGGCCAACGTGGTGGTGGACAACGCGTTCGGCGACACCTACGTCCGCGGCGTGGGCGGCTTCGTCGCGCTGGAATCCCAGCATGGCCTGGTGGATCTGGGCGATATCGGGGGTGCGGTGAAGGCCCGGGTGCGGGGCCCCTTTCCTCTGCGCGCGGCCGGTCTGAAGGCGGGCGGGCAGTTTCAGCTTCACGACAGCCAGGCCGAGTTCAGCGAGGTGACCGGTGGACTTCAAGTGAACAGCTTTGGCGGAAGCGTGGCGGTGCGCGGCCTGCAGCCCGAGGCCTCATTCGATATGATCGGCTACAGCACGGCGATCCACCTCCTGCTGCCTCGCGATGCAAAGCCCGATCTGACCGCAACGGCGCTTTACGGCTCCATCGATTCCCAATTGCCGGTGACGCGCTCCGAGCAGGGCCCCCGGATCCTGGCGCGCCATGGAAGCCCGGACGCGAAGCAGCGAATCGACATCAGCGCGACCATCGGCGAGATACGGGTGGAATTTGAGGGCAGTCCCAGCGGCGTGGCGACCGGACCCCAGGGCGACGACAAGCCCTACGACGAAATCGTGTCGGAGAACCACACGGTGACGCCCTACACACGCCTCCAGATCGAGGCGGTCCGTGGGGACATTGTGCTGGAAGCCTCCGATGATCCCGGCGTGAATATCTCCGCCACCCGAATCGCCTGGGTGCCGAGTCCCTCCAAAGCCCGTGCCGCGCTTGATGCGCTGCCCTTGAAAGTTCAGAAGGACGCCGACCGGCTCACCGTGCGCACGTTGCTCACGGGCGACCTGACCGCGCTTGAGTGCAGCGACTATCGCATCAACCTCAAAATACGATATCCCCGGAATCTTCCGATTGCCGTCATGGCCGAGGATGGTCACACCCGGGTGAGCGGCAGCGTGGGCCAGGCCACCATCGAGCAGACGGCGGGCGCGGTCAGCGCGGCGGACTGCGCCGGGCCGCTCACACTGACCAATAAGAACGGGGGTATTCGGGTTTCCGGGGCTGCGGGCACGGTGGAAGCATCGGCGCGCTATGGAGACTCTTTTTTTGAGCGCGTGACCGGGACGCTCACGGCAACCTGTGTGAAGGGGGGGACCGTCATCGACAAACCCGGGGGCGCGGTGTCTGTGCGAAACAGCCTGGGGAATGTCCGCGTTCTTGCCCTGGATGGCATGGCGGGCGATATGGATATCAAGGTGGAAGACGGCGACCTGAGCGTGGTGCTGGGCGACAAGGCCTACAGCGAGCTGAGCGTGGCGGTGGAGCAGGGCACGGTGGACAGCGCAATACCTCTGGAGGGGAGCATTCTGGGCCGAAATCAGGCCAAGTATCGGGGATTTCCGAGGCAGGGTCAGTTTAAGATGGAACTTTCTGCGAAAAATGGGGATATAGTACTTGACTAGCATCTCGTCCGCCCCTCGCGGCGGGCGCGGTGAGTCCGACCACGCATGAGCCACCTTGGCCATACTATGGTGTAGTAGGCCAGCGAATAAAGATCGCCATTGGGTGGTATGGTTCCTAACCGCTCGTGAATAAAGACCTTGTACGATCGGGTCGAGTTGGTATCGGAATTGCTTCGCGTTTGCAGCCGGTCACGTCTGCACCAAGCTGGAAAGAGAGCACCCCATGTCCAATGCCCTGATTCAGGAAACCCTGCTTCCGTTTCACATTCTGTTTACCTGCCCCCATTGCCAATCCGTTCGACAAGTGCCCGAGCAGTATATCGGCCAGAGTGGCCAGTGCAACACCTGCGGGGGCGGGATCACCATTTCGGAGAAATCCGCCCCGGCGTTGCCGCCAGTCTCGGTGGCGGCCCAGCCCAAGGACTGGTACCGCCAGCGCACCTCCTACTTCGAGTTCTGCCGCGACAACTACGAGCGCGCCCGGGCTCAGTTTCCGCCCATTTCGAACGACGCCTACTGGCAGCACGGCATTCAGGCGGCCGCGAATTGCCCGGATCGCCTGGAGCAGGTGGCGCGCTGGGAAAAGTTGGTGGCCGAGGGGATACCCTGGGCCGTGGCCTTTGAATACCTGGTGCACCACTACGCGAAAGAAAAGGACTACGAGAAGGCCTACTACTTCTGCTGCGTGTACTTTCACAGCGAGCGCTGGAAGAACCCGCAGTGCGCCAACAGCAGCTACAAACTGCTGAAGCTCATGCGCAAGCTGGATATGAAGCTGCACGGGTAATGGAACCCGAACCGATAGATCATTACCGATGGACGCAAACGGGATGTTTGCGTCCATCGCTGTTTGTGTGCCAGGCATGGCCCCGTACTTATGAGGTGTAAGTCCTCTACAGGCCCTGATAGTGGGAACTGTTAGGCGA